>CAMOIV010000001.1 GCA_946616305.1 uncultured Lachnospiraceae bacterium
ATCACGAAACCCGCATAAATGCGTGTTTCTGATTGTAGGACGCAAAAACATATACTTTTTTTGACGACATAAGGTGAGCGATAGTATAATATTTCATTAAATTATCATGAAGAAAGGAGGGAATATGTCACAGATACTACTTGACAGAGGTCATTTCGGCGACGTCGGCGAATTCTTGGAGCCTGCCCAGCTCTATGACGAGCTTGTGACCAAGGTGCGTAAATACCATCCCTCCGATGATATCTCCATGATAGAGAAAGCCTATGAGACAGCGAGGAGTGCTCACGAAGGTCAGAAGAGAAGATCGGGAGAGCCGTACATAATACATCCCCTTTGTGTAGCCGTGATACTGGCCGACCTGGAGATGGATAAAGAAACCATAGCTGCAGGCCTTTTGCATGATGTCATCGAGGATACGGTAATGACTGAGGAGGACATCGCCGGTATCTTCGGAGAGGATGTGGCTGCTTTAGTGGACGGAGTCACAAAGCTTTCCAAACTGGAGTATCAGGGGGACAAGCTTGAGTTCCAGGCTGACAATCTCAGAAAGATGTTCCTTGCCATGGCCAAGGATATCAGAGTCATTGTGATAAAGCTTGCGGACAGACTCCATAATATGAGGACTCTGCAGTATCAGAATGAGGAGAAGCAGAGGGAGATCGCTACAGAGACCATAGACATCTATGCGCCCATAGCCCAGAGGCTTGGTATATCCAGGATCAAGGTAGAGCTGGACGATCTGTCTCTTAAATATCTGGAGCCCGAGGTGTATAAGGAGCTTACCAGAGATATAGCACAAAAGAGAAGCGAGAGAGAAGCTTTTGTAGAACAGATAGTTGTAGAGGTCAGGAAGCATATGGAGGATGCCGGCATCAGCGCCCGTGTGGACGGAAGGGTCAAGCATTTCTTCTCCATATACAAGAAGATGATAAATCAGGGCAAGACCCTGGATCAGATATATGATCTCTTTGCCGTAAGGATATATGTGGATACGGTTAAGGACTGTTATGCGGCCTTAGGTATAATCCATGAAATGTACAAGCCCATTCCGGGACGTTTCAAGGATTATATCGCCATGCCCAAGGAGAACATGTATCAATCTCTGCATACCTCATTAATAGGACACTCCGGCATACCCTTCGAGATACAGATCCGTACTTATGAGATGCATAAGACTGCGGAGTACGGTATCGCAGCCCACTGGAAATACAAAGAGGCTTCGGGCGGCGGTACAGTGGATACTCAGGAGGAGGAGAAGCTGGCATGGCTGCGTCAGATACTGGAATGGCAGAGAGACATGTCCGATAACAGGGAATTCCTGCAGTCCCTTAAGGGTGATCTGAACCTGTTCTCCGATCAGGTATACTGCTTCACGCCTACAGGGGATGTTAAGACCCTTCCTTCAGGATCCACTCCGGTGGATTTCGCCTATGCAATCCACTCAGCTGTAGGTAACAAGATGATAGGAGCCAGGGTCAACGGCAAACTGGTTCCCATAGACTATGAGATACAGAACGGTGACAGGATAGAGGTACTGACCTCACAGAATTCAAAGGGCCCCTCGAGAGACTGGCTCAATATCGTAAAGTCTGCCCAGGCAAGATCCAAGATCAACCAGTGGTTCAAGCATGAGAATAAGGATAATAATATCGCAAGAGGCAAGGATGCCATAGCTGCCTATTGTAAGAGCCATGGTATCACCATGTCCGACCTTACCAAACCTGAATACATGGATGAGGTCATGGCGAAGTACGGTTTCAGGGAATGGGATGCGGTATATGCCGCCATAGGACACGGTGGATTAAAGGAAGGACAGATAGTCAACAAGCTTGAGGAGATTTATAACAGGGATCACAAGAAGAGTCTTACGGACGAGGAAGTTTTAAGCGAGCTTGATGAGCAGAGCCGTCATACCATAAGAAGAGGCCGTAACGGCGGTATAGTCGTCAGAGGAGTGCATGATGTTTCCGTCAGGTTTTCGAAATGCTGTTCGCCCCTTCCGGGAGATGAGATAGTGGGCTTTGTTACCAGAGGCAGAGGGATATCCATACACAGGACCGACTGCGCAAACATACTGGATCTGTCCGAAAGTGACAGGAGCAGGCTCATAGAAGCGGAATGGGACAAGGAATCCGTAGACGGTGCCGACGGCGAGACCTACCTTGCTGAGATCAATATCTATGCCAATAACAGAAGCGGACTTTTGGTGGACCTGTCCAAGATACTCACGGAGGCCGGTATCGACATCAGCAGCGTATACAGCAAGACCTCAAAACAGGGTGTAGCCACGGTATCCCTGGGTTTTGAGATACATAATACAGAAGAGCTTGAGAGGATCACCGCTAAGATGAGAAGAGTGGAATCCGTGCTGGATATAGAAAGGACTACAGGATCATGATAAAAAGCCTTATTCTGGGCCCGGTACAGACAAACGTGTATTTTATCATAAATGATGATACATCGGAGTGCGTGCTTGTGGACCCGGCCTACAGTCCCGAGAGGATCGTACAGCTGATAAAGGATAACGGTCTCATACTCTGCGGGATACTGCTGACCCACGGACATTTCGACCATATAGCAGGAGTGCAGGGGGTGCTTGATGAATACAAGGTGCCTGTATATGCATCGGCCAAGGAGGAAAAACTGTTATCGGATCCTGAACTTAATGAGTCACGGGAGGTCTTTGGCAGGGGCATCACGGTAGTGCCGGATCATCTGCTGAAGGATAATGAGGAGTTCGAACTTGGGGGCATAACCTTCAGGAATATGGATACCCCCGGTCATACAGAGGGCTCCTGCTGCTATTATGCAAAGGAAATGGGGGCTCTGTTTTCGGGGGATACGCTGTTTGAGGGCTCCGTAGGACGTACGGATCTTCCCACCGGATCATCCCGGACCATTACCAGGTCATTAAATGAAGTGATAATGACGCTTCCCGACGAAACGGACGTATATCCCGGACACGGCGGCTATACCACCATAGGAGATGAAAGGAACTATAATCCATGGATAACAAGAATCTGATAAGAAAGCCCACCACGGGCATGAAGGATATATTGCCATATGAGATGGCTATCAGGGATCATGTGGAGAATACCATAAGGCAGACCTATGCTCTTTTCGGATTTGAGCATATAGAAACGCCTGTGGTGGAGCATATAGAGAATCTGACATCCAACCAGGGCGGAGAAAACGAGAAGCTTATATTCAAGATCATGAAAAGAGGAGAAAAGCTTGATATAGCAGGGGCGGAGAGTGAGAACGACCTTGCGGATTCGGGCTTGAGATATGATCTGACCCTGCCGCTTGCAAGGTATTATGCCAATAACAACCCATCCCTGACAGTTCCCTTTAAGGCGCTTCAGACCGGGAACGTGTTCAGAGCCGACAGACCCCAGAAGGGAAGGTTCAGACAGTTCAAGCAGTGCGATATAGATATAATAGGAGACCCCTCCAATCTTGCGGAGATAGAGTTGGTAAATGCCACAACGACTCTTTTGGCAAAGCTTGGATTTACGGGCTTCACCGTAAGGATAAATGACAGACGTATCTTAAAGGCCATGGGATTGTATGCCGGATTCAAGGAGGAGGAGCTTCCCGAGGCGTTCATTACCCTTGATAAGATGGATAAGATAGGTGTGCAGGGCGTGAGAGAGGAGCTTATCTCAAACGGCACGTCCGCCGAGGTGGCAGATAAGTACCTGCAGCTTTTTGAGGATACGGGAAATGATGCAGAGGGAATAAAGAAGCTTTGTGATACTTTGGGAGATCTCATCGACAGCAAGGTGGCAGATGATCTTACGGAGATATTCACTGCCATCAATGAGACCGGGAACGGAAGTTTTATCCTTTCCTTCGAGCCTACCCTGGTAAGGGGCATGGGCTATTACACCGGTACCATATTTGAGATAGAGATGGAGGGCTTCGGCGGAGCCGTGGCAGGCGGAGGCAGATACGACGGTATGATAGGACGTTTTATGGGACAGGATGTCCCTGCCTGTGGATTCTCCATAGGTTTTGAGAGGATCATAACCATCCTGATGGATAATGGATACAAGGTGCCGGACAGCGAAGGCAAGACAGCCTTTCTTATCGAAAAGGGCGTGGATGCCGCCAGGCTTTGTGACATCATGAAGCAGGCAGCCGATCTTCGGGCAGAGGGCGAAACTGTGCTGGTATCGAGGATGGCAAAGAACAAGAAATTCCAGAAGGAAAATCTGGGTAAGGCCGGTTACGGTACGTTCAAGGAGTTTTATAAGGATAACTGATATGGGACTGGCAAAGAGGGATCTGGGACTGATAGCGGTCACGGACCTTGCAAGCATGCGTATTGATCTGAATTTAAGAGATGCCGTGGAGGAGGCCATAAACGGCGGAGCCACCATGGTAGTACTTAATGAGCCTACGCTTTCACATGATGCTCTCATGAAGGAAGCAGTGAGACTCAAGATCCTGTGCGGGATGTACGATATCCCCTTCATCATGATGAGGCATGTGGATATAGCCGATGCAGTGGATGCCGACGGAGTAGTGGTAGCATCCGAGGAGTTCGATCCACAGAGGATATATACCGAGATAGGCTTTGACAGGACCATAGGGGTGCTGGTTTCAAAGCCTGCGGAAGCCGTGGCTGCCATGGAAGGCGGTGCAGGGTTCTTAATGTGCGGCCCCGTAAGTGTGGGACACGATATGGAGCATACGGATTGTGTTTCGGTGGATGAGCTTGAGGAGGTATGTGCTTCGGTTGATATACCGGTTGTAGCCTACGGAGGACTTGCGGATGCGGATATAAACTTCTTAAGGGGCAAGGGAATATCCGGTATCGGGGCAGCTACGGGTATATTCGGACAGGATGACATACAGGAGGCTGCAAGATCGCTCAAGAAGATCGCCAAGGAGATCCTGTGATATGACGGTAAAATGGATCGCGCTTTTCGCCATGCTGGTACTGTCAGGATTCTTCTCGGCTGCGGAAACATCATTAACTACATTTAACAGGATCAAGATAAGGGAAAAGGCAGATCAGGGGAATAAGAGTGCCGCCAGGCTTTTGAAGCTGTCGTATGAAAAGCAGAAGATGCTTACAGCCATCCTCATAGGCAATAATATAGTAAATATAGCGGCCTCTGCCATTGCCACCACCATAGCCTTATCCATAGACTTCAATGTGGGAGTCATGACACTGCTCCTTACACTCATCATCCTTATATTCGGTGAGATCACCCCAAAGAATGCGGCGACTGTGAAAGCAGAGACACTGGCTCTTTTCTATGTGAGGTTAATATATGCGCTTATGTTTATCCTCACTCCCGTCATCTCTATCATAAATCTTCTGTGTAAAGGTGTATTACGGATCATCGGCATAAACATGGAGGATAATGCAAATGCGATCACGGAGGGCGAGCTTCGGACCATAGTTGATGTGAGCCACGAGCACGGAGTCATAGAGTCCGAAGAAAAGGAAATGATAAAGAACGTTTTCGACTTCGGTGACTCAAGGGCAAGGGATATCATGATCCCGAGGATAGATGTGATAGAGGTGGAGCTTGGCTGCAGCTATGAAACCTTGAGGGATATATTTGAAGAGGAGAGATATACCAGGATCCCTGTATATAAAGACAGTACCGATAATATAATCGGTGTGGTCAACATGAAGGATTTCTTCCTTAACGGTGACGGTGAGAACTTTCGTGTCACGGATATAATGAGGGATGCATATTTTACCTACGAGACCAAGAGTACTGCGGATCTTCTGGTGGAGATGAAGCGGGATTCGGCACCCATGGCCATAGTGCTCAATGAATACGGAGCAGCGGAGGGCATCGTTACCATGGAGGATCTCATCGAGGAGATAGTAGGTGAGATAAGAGATGAGTTTGATGAGGCCGAGGCTGAACTGATAGAGAATACAGGAGACAGGGAGTATCTCATAGAGGCTTCGGTGAAGCTTGATGATCTGAATGATGAGCTTGGCACCAATCTGGAATCCGAGGATTACGATTCCGTGGGAGGCTATATCATAGGCATGCTGGACAGGATCCCTCAGCCGGGAGAGGCTTTTGAGAATGATGAACACATCATTTTTGAGATAACCGAGGGAACCGTTAACAGGATCGATAAGGTTAAGATGACTCTCCCCAAGAAGGAAAGTGAAAAGGTGCAGTCTGCCGGCGCGGAAAGTGTGGGCAATTGACGGGCAATTGAGAAGAGGCAGGCTATAACACGTATTTATTCCCTTTTCGTGATATAGTGTATGATGTGCGGCAGTTATGAGGCATCATGCTGTCGGGCGTAAGGTAAATAAATATATAGATAATAAAATACAGTGAGGTTTTGGAGGTATCATGTTTCAGTCAAGGACACATACATGTAATGATCTGAGGATCGAGGATGTGGGATCGAAGGTAACATTGGCAGGCTATTATGAGAATATGAGAAAAGTTAGCAGGAATCTGGGCTTTCTCATATTAAGGGATTTCTATGGTACGACACAGATCGTCATAGAGACAGAGGAAATGATGGAAAAGCTTTCCGGAGTCAATACCGAATCCACCATGCAGATAACCGGTGTGGTCAGGGAGAGATCCAGCAAGAATCCCGATCTTCCAACGGGGGATATAGAGGTGGTGCCCGAAAGTATTACCATACTGGGGGATTGCATATACAAAGAGCTTCCCTTTGAGATCAACAGATCAAAGGAAGCTGACGAGAACACTAGACTCAAGTACAGATATCTGGATCTTCGTAATCCGGCTGTAAGGTCAGGCATCGTTTTGCGGAGCAAGGTGATAGCAGAGCTTAGGAGAGCCATGACGGAACACGGCTTTATGGAGATCACCACTCCGATCCTTACCTGCTCATCTCCTGAGGGAGCCAGAGATTATCTCGTACCTTCGAGACTTCATGAAGGCAAGTTCTACGCTCTGCCTCAGGCACCCCAGCAGTTCAAGCAGATACTCATGGCATCGGGCTTTGACAGGTATTTCCAGATAGCACCATGCTTCAGAGATGAGGATGCGAGAGCAGACAGATCTCCGGGCGAATTCTATCAGCTGGACATGGAGATGGCCTTTGCCTCACAGGATGACGTGTTTGAGGTGCTGGAGGATGTGCTGCCTCCTGTATTTGCCAGATACGGTAAATACGATAAGGCATCAAAAGCACCCTTTAAGAGGATAGCGTATAACGATGCCATGGAGACGTACGGAACAGACAAGCCTGATCTGCGTATAGATCTGACTCTTACCGATGCCACCGATCTTATGAAGGGGACGGGATTTGAACCTTTTGATAATGCAGACGTGATAAAGGCGATACCTGTACATGGTTTTGAGGGCTCAAGGAAGGTTATAGATAAGATAGCATCCGATGCCGAGGTGGTATCCGGCGTGAAGGCCTATTGGATCAAATGCGGCGATGACGGAGCAGGCATTGCCGGAGGAGTTTCCAAATTCCTGCAGGACAAGGCGGATAAGGTCATAGAGACATATGAGCTTAAGGCGGGAGATGTTGTATTCATTACCGCGGGAAAGAGGGGAGAGGCTCTGAAGGGCGGAGGCACCCTTATCAAGACCATAGGCCGGTGTGTGCCGGGACATATGGACAAGGAAGCATATGAATTCTGCTGGATAGTGGATTTCCCCATGTATGAGATAGGAGAGGAATCGGGAGAACTCGAGTTCTGCCATAACCCATTCTCAATGCCACAGGGAGGCCTGGAGGCTTTGAACAATGAGGATCCCTTAAAGATACTTGCCTATCAGTATGATCTGGTATGCAACGGTGTGGAGCTTTCATCGGGAGCCGTGAGAAATCACGACCCTAAGATCATGGTGAAGGCCTTTGAGATGGTGGGACTTGGCGAAGAGGACGTGAAAGCCAAATTCCCTGCCATGTATAATGCATTCTGCTATGGAGCACCGCCTCATGCCGGTATAGCTCCCGGAGTAGACAGGATGATAATGCTGATCGCCGGAGAGGAGTCTATACGTGAGATCATCCCCTTCCCCATGAACAAGAATGCAGAGGACCTTATGATGGGCGCTCCTGCGGAGGTGGATAAGAAGCAGCTGGATGATGTCCATATAGCCATAGTGAGAGAGAATAAGGATTGAAGGGTTTTATAAAAGCAATAAGGTTCATACCGGCAGCGGTATGGATGTATATCATATACTGGTTCTCCGATCAGGCATGGTATGAGTCCACCGATCAGAGTTCGGGTTTCACTTATTCTCTTGTAAATGCCATAGCCACCCCCTCGGGGATGGACATGGATACCAGGATGAAATGGGTCGTGATCCTCGAACCCTATGTCAGAAAACTCTGTCATATGGGAGAATATGCGATCCTCTTTCTTTTGCTGTTCTTTGCCATATGGTATTTTGCCGGTGATTATTACAAAAAGGTGTTCATCACCTTATGTCTGTGTTTCTTATATGCCTGCTCGGATGAGATACATCAGCTTCACGTTCCGGGGAGATCCGGGCAGCTTTCGGATGTGGTGGTGGATTCGCTTGGAGCCGTCATCATAATGCTTATCATCATCATGATACACAGAAAGCGGAATAAAACCAAAGAGGAGTCCTGAGGATTGAACATTCTGCTCGTTCACTGTAAATACAGAATGACCGGCGGAGAGGATGCCGTCGTTTCGTGCGACAGGCGTCTTTTGGAGGAAATGGGGCACAAGGTGTCTTGCTATATATGCTCCAACGAAGAGCTTGCCGGGATGGATACGCAGGAAAGGATGATGACTGCCGCCGGTTACATCTCATCCTCAAAGGCAAAGACAAAGTATACTGACCTTATTCGCAGCACGTGTCCCGATGTCATCTGGGTACACAATACTCTCTGGATGATAAGCACGGCCTTGTATGAGGCTGCCGGAGAATGCGGCATCCCGGTGATACAGACTGTACACAATTACAGGCTCGTATGTCCTTCCGGGATCCTGTACAGGGAGGATAAGGACCCCGAAGGGGGCGGCGGCAGCATGTGTAAGGAGTGCATACATAAAGGTCTTTTATGTTCCGTCAGGCACAAATGCTACAGGGACAATGCTATCCTGAGCGCTCTCATAGCCATGGCTCTTAAGAGACAGCGTCGTCTTGGCATATACAGGAACATGTATTTTGCCTGTCTGTCCGGGACGCAGAAGAAGATATTGCTGGATGCCGGTATCGGGATAGACCCCCATAAGGTTTTTATTAAACGCAATCATATCTATGATCTTGGACATAGCGACGAGGAGGGCGTGAAAGATGAGGGTATTTCCTACAAGGATCGCAGGAACCTCTTCGTGTATGCGGGAAGGCTTGAGGAGAATAAGGGTATAAAGGAACTGCTGGGTGCCTGGCTTATGCTGGATGACTCCGCTAAGCAGGATGACTGTGATATGACGCAAAACCCTGACTGCGCTAAGGAGTGTCCCGAATTGGTCATAATGGGTGAAGGGAGCCTTGTGGGCTATGTTAAAGAGTTTATAAAAGACCATCACCTTGAGCATGTCAGGTTTTCGGGACATGTGGGAAGGGCAGAGGTCAGACAGAGCCTGGCTGAGGCAAAGGCCCTTATCTATCCTTCCAAATGGTACGAGGGACAGCCCATGACCATCACGGAAAGCTATGCCTGCCACACACCTGTCATAGTGTCGGATATCGGAAATGCTGCCGATATGGTAGATGAAGGAGTCACCGGCATGCATGCCGATCACCGAAACCTCGCCGAGGGGATCCGGGATATAGTGTCAAGATGGGACGAAATCTTTTCTTACAACAAGGAGGCCATTGAGGAAAAGGCAGCTTTGTATTCACCGAAGTCGGCAGTGGAGACGACAGCCGCTATCCTTGATGATATTACCAAAGCATGAAAGATCTGATACTGGCTGTACTGAATCTGATCAACAGTCTCATACCCAAGGGAAAAACAGTCATATTTAACAGTTTTCCCGATCTCGAAGGAAATACCCTGGCTCTTTTTGAATACATCCTTAAAGAGCACAGAGAACTCATCCTTGATGGCAGGATCGTGTGGAGCATTAACGGGAGAAATACCCGGGAGGCAGGGGCGAGAATAGCAAAGCTGGCCGGGGGCATCAAAATGCCTGTCGTCAGAAAGCTCTCTGTTACAGGGATACTGACCTATCTTACGGCTTCAAAGATAATAACCACGCATAATTATATAACGGGGCTGCATACGGCAAAAGGACAGAAACTCTATCAGCTTATCCACGGCATGCCTTACAAGGCAGGAGGGAATCTCATCAGGAATGCCAATGATAAGGACGGGGTGGAAGCAGATGTCATGATCGCTGACAGTGAGTATTTTAAGGAAATACTGTCCAAAGTGGCGGATATAAAGGAAGATGATATCTATGTGACGGGACTGCCGGCAGACGATAAGGTCCTGCATCCCGACAATGCACTTCATAAACTTGGCATAGACAAGGACAGATATAACAGGGTATTGCTGTGGAGTCCTACGTACAGACGATCTGATGTGGGCAGCATAAGATATGACGGTTCAAAGGATGCCTTCGGCATAGATAAGATACTATCCGATAAAGCGTACATCGGGGAGAGCGGTCCTGGGGCAAAGAGCAAAGCGCTTCTTGATGATGAGCTGAGAAAGCTCGGATTCCTCCTTATCGTGAAGTTTCATCCCATGGATGCCTTAAGGAACAGTGATCTTACCGGAAGTGACAACATGATCATCGTAAGCGATGAAATGATGAAAAAGGCCCGGGTTACTTTCAATGAGCTGATGGGAGACTGCGATGTGTTCATCACGGATTATTCATCTGCTTTTCATACCTTTATGATAACAAAAAGGCCTGTGGCCTTTGTCGCGGACGATATGGAGGAATATGCCTCAAACAGAGGCTTTGCAATGGAGGATCCCGCATCATTGATGGCGGGGGAGCGCATATCGGACATGAAGGAACTCCTGAATTACCTTGAAAACATGGATGAGATAAATCTGAAATGGAGAGACAGGTATAAAGAAGTTTTGGCCCTTATGCATAAATATACTGACGGCAGATCCTCCGAAAGGGTGTATAATATTATATTTAAGAAGTGACCCGGCAGAAGATGCCGCATGGGCATACAATAAAAGGAACAAATAACCCCGAGAGATCATATAAGCTGATCCGCAGGGACCGGAAAGGAATATCTGATCATATGATGAAGAGAGTTTCCGACAGAATATCAGTATTGGCCGCAGTGATGGCGGCAGTGGTGATCCTCTCGGGCTGCAGCAGTGCATCCGCCGCGGGAGGGAATAACGAACAAGGGTCTTCGGATAAGGCACAGACATCGGATACGGTGTCTTCCGACGAGGATGAGGCTTCGCAGGAATCGGAAGCATCCGTATACGGCGCAGTCAATTTCGACCATTATCTCGATTCCTACGTGCCAAAGAAGGACCATTACAATTTTTATTTTACCTATAAGACGGTGCACCCCTGGTGGGATGCTGTTGCCCTTGGAATGGAGGATGCTCAGAGACAGTTTTTGGACAAGGGAGTAACCGTTACTTACGAATATATGGCACCGGAGGGGGCTTCTGCGGACGATCAGACCAGGAGACTGCTTGAGGCAGGCCGGAAGGATTATGATGTCATCGGTGTCGATGTGGCGGATGAGGCAGTGATCTCTCCCATACTTGATGAGATGGTGGAGTCGGGGACCAAGGTCATGACCTTCTCCAGTTCGGACTCAGAGGAAGGCTGCAAGAGGATCGCGTACGTAGGTAACACTCATAATTATCAGGATGGTGCAGACCTTACCGAGGCCCTTTGTCAAAAACTTGGATACAAGGGAAAGGTTGCGATACTTGTGGGAAGCAAAGGTGCACCCTGCCATGAGGACCGTGCCAGAGGAGCGGCCGATACCATCGGCAAATACAAGGATATGGAGATCGTGGCTACGGAATATGATATGGACTCTGTCGATCTGGCCTATGATCTCACAATGGATATCCTTAAGAATAATCCGGATCTGGACGGTATCATATGCTGTAACATGAGCAACCCGGTGGGCGCCGCAAGGGCTATCACGGAAAAGGGCAGCAATACTGTGATCGTTGGAATGGATCATGATGAGGAGGCACTGAAATACTTAAATGAAGGCGTGATATACTGCCTGGGAGTGCAGGATTGTTATTCCATCGGGTTTGATACGATCCAGGTGGCGGTTAAGATCGCAGACGGCAATCTGCCGGGAGAACTGTTCCCGGAAAAGACAGATGAGATCACGACTATAATATATCAGAAGGATGCGGCTTCCATGCTGGAACTGCTGTATGGTGACATATTATGAAGAAAGAGTTCAGGATATCAAACGCTACACTCGTTTTAACAGCCATAATAGGCAGTTTGATAGTCATGGCCATGGTTACCGGCAACTCCATCAGATTATCAAGGCGGACCAGCGATGCGACCGATGATGCGGTTTCCACTGTCAGCGCCTTCTACCTTGAGGCAATGGCAGACCGTCGGGCCAAGACTATAACAAACCTGATCAACGGCAACTTTGATGAAATGGAAAAGGCCGTGACCTTTATAGATGAGGAAGGTGTTACTTCGCAGACAGAGCTCCGTGAATGTATCGGTAAGGTGAAAGCCCTGCTGGGCCTTAACCGCTTTGCCATGGTAGATAAAGATGATATCGTGTATACACAGTATACGACCTATACCGGCAGAAGCAGGCATCCTTTCCTGTCAGAGGTGGGAGAGAAGGATCGGATCATCACCACTGTTTCAAGCTACGGATCTTCAAAACAGCTCTGCCTTGCCATCGCAACACCGGATCTTACCATCATGGGAAAAGAGTTCAAGGCCTGTTTTGTACAGCTGGATATCAGTGACATAGTTGAACTCCTTGCTTTCGATGATCAGGGCAGGACTCATTTTGCCCTTTATGCAAAGAACGGCGGAAATCTGTCGGATACGGAGCTTGGACCTGTGATCCTGGATCATAATTTCTTCGATGCACTGAAGGGTATCATTTCAGATGATGACTGGAACAGAAACTATGAGAGCTTCCAGAATGAGGAGGAGGGGAGTATAGTCTTTGACTCCGGCCCGGCTGAGGAGACGTTGTGTTATGTTCCCATTGAGGGTACCGGTTGGGAGATGGCAGTTCTTATACGCGAAAGCGTTATCCAGGATCAGATCCGGGATATCAGTGAGAAAAACCTGGAAGCCAACAGGAATCAGATCATATTTGCCGTGGTGGCAGTTATAGTCCTTGCCGCCATTATCCTGATCCAGCTGCGGCAGTTGGCAAAAGAGAGGATAGAGAAAGAGAAGGAGACCAGCAGAAATCTCCATCAGATGGCTAATACGGATTCTCTCACCGGTGTCAGGAATAAACATGCTTATTCCGAAAATGAGGCCATCATAAACAGCCAGATAGAGTCAGGGGATCTGTCAAAACTCGGTGTTGTGGTAGGCGATGTCAACGGTCTTAAGTATGTGAACGATACACAGGGACATGCTGCAGGTGACAACCTGATAAAGGAGGCCAGCACACTGATCTGCGCACATTTCAAACATGGTGCGGTATTCAGGATCGGGGGAGATGAGTTCGCCATCATACTTCAGGGAAAGGGGTATGATTCCATGTCTGAAGCCATAGACAGACTCAATCGCAGGGTTGAGGAGAACATAAACAGCAACAGAGTGGTGGTTTCCATAGGGTATGCTGTTCTTACGCAGGATGATCATCAGCTTAAGGATGTCTTTGAGAGAGCCGATCAGATGATGTACGAGAGAAAGAAGGAACTGAAATCCATGGGAGCAAAGCAGAGGGACAGTATTTAAGGCATTCCGGTGTAAACGTATGAACGGACGGACTGATGATCAAAGTCCGATAATGGACCGATCGTCGATGTGTAATGAGTTGTTGACAAACGTTTGTGACATACGTATAATGGTCGGGTATGAGCGCAGATTTCGGATATGGATCCGTTCATGGATAAATCTGGTTTAGAGAATGTAAGGATAAGGAGGTGTTAAAATGTCTATATGCCCCAAGAATAAATCATCCAAGGGACACAGGGATCAGAGACGTGCCAATTGGAGAATGGATACAATGAATCTTGTTAAATGTCCCAAGTGCGGCGAGCTTATGCTTCCCCACAGAGTGTGCAGAAACTGCGGCACATATAACAAGAAGGAAGTCCTGGCTCAGGACTGATATCCTCTGATCGATAATAATGCGGGAAATGGCATGATGATTCATGCCATTTTTGTTTTATCCGAAATATCCGGGATTCCGGCCTTATACCTCTATAAACCCGGGGTATCCGGGCGTTGGGCCGGCACGGAGCCGTGTTTTACATATCATCGTCAGGTGATATAATAGACGGACGCATCGAGTCTTTATCAAAGGAGACATAGCATATACATGGAAAAGATCAGATTTGAGTCGGATCTGGCCAAGGAGCTGTACCTTGAGGTGTCGGCTCTTGCAGATACGAAGAAAATAGACAAACCGTATATCTCGACTAGGTACATGTGGAAGATCTGGAAAAAGGTCTACAGATCCAATTTCGGATCCACGAGACACCTTTATATGCCCGGAGAACTGGATGATGCAGGAGATGCCTGACATCCAAATGCAAGTTGATTTTTGCTGATTCCTCTTGTATAGTAAATGGGTTATCAGATCATGGAGTCATCATGCGAAAAGGACCGATATGGGAAATCTTGTAAATGTTGCAGTAGACGCCATGGGCGGAGACAATGCCCCCGGCGAGATAATCAAGGGAACGGTAGATGCCTTAAACGATCAGGAGAACGTAAGGGTCCACCTTACGGGCAAGGAAGACCTGATTAAGGCAGAGCTTTCAAAATACAATTATCCTTCGGACAGGGTAACCATCGTTAATGCGGATGAAGTCATAGGCATGGACGAACCACCGGTTACCGCTATCAGAAAGAAGAGGGATTCGTCAATTGTGGTGGCCTTAAATCTTGTAAAGAGCGGAGAGTGTGATGCTTTTGTATCGGCAGGAAGTACCGGGGCCGTTCTTGCAGGAGGGCAGCTGCTGGTGGGCAGGATCAAGGGAGTGGAGAGACCTCCTCTGGCACCGCTCATCCCTACAGCAAAGGGAGTTTCACTGCTCGTTGACTGCGGTGCAAATGTTGATGCCAGACCTTCGCATCTTATGCAGTTTGCAAAGATGGGATCTGCATATATGAAATATGCCATGGGAATAGATAATCCCAGGGTTGCGCTTTTGAATATCGGAGTTGAGGAAGAAAAGGGAAATGCCCTTGTAAAAGAGACATATCCACTGCTCAGATCCTGCAGCGATATCAATTTTACCGGCTCAATAGAAGCCAGAGATATCCCTGAAGGCGGTGCGGATGTCATAGTATGTGAGGCTTTTGCCGGCAATGTCGCCCTTAAGATGTATGAGGGAGTCGGCAAGGTACTTCTCGCAAAGATGAAGGAAGCCATGATGGCCAATGTCAGGACCAAGATCGGGGCATTGCTGATTAAGGATTCTTTGAAGAGTACACTAAAGGAGTTTGATGCATCGGAGTACGGCGGAGCTCCGCTTCTGGGGCTCAAGGGACTTGTGGTCAAGACCCATGGGTCGGCCAAGGCCAAGGAAGTCAGGAATTCCATAATCCAGTGTATCACCTTTAAGGAACAGGATGTTAACGGCAAGATAAAACAGTATCTGGATCTTGATTCAGAGGTAAATTAGGAGGAGTATGACATGGAGTTTGAAAAGCTGAAGGAGATCATCGCAGAGGTTCTCAGTGTGGATCAGGATGAGGTGACCCTCGAGACTACCTTCACGGATGATCTGGGCGCTGATTCACTTGACGTGTTTCAGATCATAATGGGTATCGAGCAGGAGTTTGAGCTGACTGTTGATACTGATGAGGTGGAGAACATCAAGACCGTCGGAGATGCAGTTGAGCTTATCAAGGCTGCAAGGGAGAACGGCTGATAATATCTGTTTGGGCAGAGATAATGCAAGGATCCGAGCCGGCATGAAAGAGGCCGGCTCTTTAATGCTGTAAAGATGAATAATAAATATCCTGTCGAGGATCTGGAAAAAAGAATAGGCTACAGCTTTAAGGATAAAGGACTTTTGCTGACAGCACTTACCCATTCATCCTTCAAGAACGAGATAAACTCCGACGGAAGGGATGACTATGAGAGGCTGGAATTCCTTGGAGACGCCATTCTGGAATTCGCAGTGTCTGAGTATCTTTATAGGAATTACCCTGAAATGAGGGAAGGAGATATGACGAGCCTTCGGGCATCTCTTGTATGTGAGATGTCTCTAGCAGGCTGTGCCGGACAGATCGGCCTTTCCGATTTTATCTTCCTTGGCAAGGGTGAGGACAAACAGGGCAGCAGGTATAAGCCTTCTATCGCTTCCGATATATTTGAAGCCATTATCGGAGCCATATTTCTTGATTCCGGGATTGATGAAGCGAAGGATTTTGTAAGCGGGTTTGTTCTTGATGATATAGAGCACAAGGCCCTTTTTCATGATTCCAAGACACTGCTGCAGAATCTCGTACAGTCGGAGGGCTGGAAGCTGGAGTACAGGCTTGTAAAAGAAGAAGGACCGGAACACAGAAAGGTATTTACTGTGGAGGCCTTTGTTAACGGCAACAGTGTATCAGGGGGGACGGGAACGTCAAAAAAGGCCGCTGAACAGCAGGCGGCATATGGTGCACTTAAGAAACTGAGGAAAGATCAATGTATCTGAAAAGTATTGAGATCCACGGATTCAAGTCCTTCGCGGACAAGATACTGCTGGAATTCAAAAACGGTATAACCGGTATAGTGGGTCCCAACGGATCGGGTAAGAGTAACGTATCCGATGCCGTAAGGTGGGTTTTGGGAGAGCAGAGTGCAAAGCAGCTCCGCGGCTCCTCCATGCAGGATGTCATCTTTGCGGGGACCGATATCAGAAAACCCATGGGCTATGCCTATGTTACCATCACCATCGACAACTCGGATCATGTACTTCAGGCGGATTATGATGTGGTATCCGTTACCAGAAGAGTGTACAGATCCGGTGAGTCCGATTATCTCATAAACGGAAATCCCGTCAGACTCAAGGACATAAACGAACTGTTCTATGACACGGGTATCGGTCAGGACGGATACTCCATAATAGGACAGGGCAAGATAGATCAGATACTTTCCGAGAAGCCCGAGGAGAGGAGAGAACTCTTCGATGAGGCCTGCGGTATAGTCAAATACCGTAAAAGGAAGGATACTGCAGTTAAGAAGCTTGAGAACGAGAAATCCAATCTCTTAAGACTTACGGACATACTTTCCGAGGTGGAGAGCAGAGTAGGCCCTCTGAAGGATCAGTCCGAGGCGGCAAAGGTCTATCTTGAAAAGAAGGAAGAATTAAAGAAGCTGGATATAAACATCTTTCTTGCAGAGGCTGAAAGATATGAAGCCCAGAGTCTGGACCTGGATAAAAAACTTGGGGTTATCACGGATGATATAGACGCCGTTGACAAGGAACTTGGTGAGAGCCATACAAGATATGAGGCGGCCGGTGAGGAGATAGAGCGTCTTGATTCCAGGATAGATGCCATGCGGGAGGAGATATCCGATACCACCGTTAAGCGCGGACAGATAGATGCGCAGATAAAGATCCTTAAGGAGCAGATAAACTCCTTAGGCCAGTCAGTGGCTCATTTTGAGGAGAGAAAAGCAGATATCGGAGAAAGCCTTAAAAAGCGTGATGAGGACCTTGAGAAATTCGAGTCGGGCAGAGCTGATATCGAAGGGAAGATAAAGGAACTCGAGGAAGCGGGCTCCGGTAAGGATAAAGCCCTTGAGGATTATGATACAAGGATAAGGGAAGCCGGAGAACAGTCAGAGCAGAAGAAGCAGCTGGTACTGGATACCATAGATGAAAGAGGTGCCCTGAAGGGAGAGAAGGAAAGGCTCAAGACCCTCCTTTCACAGGCAGAGATCAGGAAGGCGGAGCTTTCCTCGAGACTCCTTAAGGCAAAGAGCAACGAGGCCGAAGCAAATGATGCCATCGAATCCGTCAAACAGGAGATGGATAAGATCGCTTCAAAGATAAGGGATTTCGACGAGAAAAGAGGAGAGCTTGAAGAAAAGCTTGCCGATGTCAACGGCCGCATAGATGAAGCCGTCGAAAAAGAAAGAACCATAGAGAACGAGTATACCGGCGATAAGACAAGGCTTGAGAGTCTGAAGAACATAGCCGAGAGATACGAGGGCTATGGCAATGCCGTCAGGCATGTAATGGAGAGAAAGAAGGATAAGAGCGTAAAGATCTGCGGAGTCGTGGCGGACCTTATCAAGGTTGAGGGCAAGTATGAGACTGCCATCGAGACGGCTCTGGGCGCCAATATCCAGAACGTGGTGGTGGAGGATGATGCCTCCGCGAAGAAGCTCATAGAGGAATTGAAAGCATCGAAAGCAGGCCGGGTTACCTTCCTTCCTCTCAATACCATACAGGAGAGGGATTTTAAGGCAAAGGATGCGGTAAACGAAAAGGGTGTCATAGGAATGGCGGATACCCTTGTTAAGTGTGATAAAAAATATGAGATAGTCGCAAAGAACCTGTTAGGCAATTTCATCGTAACCGACAATATTGACAGCGCTCTGGAGCTGGCAAGGAAATACAGGTTCACCCTCAGGATAGTCACGGTAGCCGGAGAGGCCATAAATCCCGGCGGATCTCTGGCCGGCGGATCATACAGGAATCAGAGCAATCTGCTTGGCAGATCCAGAGAGATAGACGATCTTACCGCAAGACTCAAGAAGAAGCTTGAGGAAAAGGACAAGGTGCTTCAGACCATCGAAGAGCTGCGGGATGAAAAGAGCGAGATAAGGAACAGCCTTAATTCCATCGGCGAAGAGATGCAGAATGAAAGCTTGAGGCTCAATACCGCAAAGATGAATCTGAATCTGGCGGAGGAAAAGAAGGAAGAGAGCTTAAGCGGCAGTGCCGGAATGGCAGGAGAGTCAAAGAGCCTTGAAGAGCAGATCAGGTCCATCGAAGAGCAGATAAAGGAAAACGATGATAAACTCGTTCTGTCCGAAAAGATCGAAAAGGAAGCTGATGAGGAAGCCCTGAAGCTGGATGACCTAATAAAGGAGCTTACGGAGGAATCTGTTTCCCTGCGTAAGGAAGTGGGTGAAAATGACCTGAAGAAGACAAAGCTTACCGAGCAGCTTGGTTTTACCAGGGAAAATATAAAGAGAGTAGAGGGCGAGATCCTGCGGCTTAAGGCCGATCTGTCAAACCTTGAGGAAGAGATCGCCAAGAACAACGATGATACGGTATTTAAGAAGGATCAGATAAAGAGCCTTGAGGAGACTCTGCTGTCTGCCGGCGAGGTAGATCACGAAAAGCAGGATGAATTAAAGAAACTCATGGATCAGAGGGAAGAGGCCACAAAGGTCCAGAAGAAGCTCTATGAAGACAGAGATCTGATAACGGAGAAAAAGACCGGTCTCGACAGGGAAAAGATCCGCCTTGAGAATCAGAAGGAAAGACTGAATGAGAGTTCAGAGGCTCTTGAAAAATACATGTGGGATGAGTATAACCTTACTCTGATAGCATCCAGGGAGCACAAGGATGACAGCCTGGGAAGCCTGTCGGATATGAGGAAGGACTCTGTAAGGATCAAGTCCGAGATCAGGAATCTGGGTGATGTGAACGTAGGTGCCATAGAGGAATACAGGGAGCTGTCCGAGAGATACGAATTCCTCACAAAGCAGAGGGATGATATCATCCGGGCCGAGGAGGATCTGAATACGATCATCTCGGAACTCACCGAATCCATGAAGGCGCAGTTCGAGGAGAAATTCCAGAAGATAGTGGTTCAGTTCAACAAGGTTTTCGGAGATATGTTCGGAGGAGGCTCCGGTACTTTGGAGCTTACTGATCCGGAGAATGTACTGGAGTCAGGTATCAGCATCAAAGCGAACCCTCCCGGAAAGAAGCTTGAAAACATGATGCAGCTTTCCGGCGGCGAGAGAGCCCTTACTGCCATAGCACTCCTGTTTGCCATCCAGAACCTGAAGCCGTCCCCCTTCTGTCTGCTGGATGAGATAGAGGCGGCTCTTGATGAAGCAAACGTGGAAAGGTTTGCGTCCTACCTTTCAAGACTTACGAAGCATACGCAGTTTATCGTCATCACTCACAGACGCGGAACCATGACCAGATGTGACAGATTATACGGTATAACAATGCAGGAGAAGGGTGTCTCCACTCAGGTTGCGGTGAACCTTGAGGATGATGCTTGGAGCGAGAAAGAGGATAAGGATAAATGAGTTTCTTTAACAGGCTTTCCGACTTTTTCACAGGATACGAAGAGATAGATGATGAATTCTTCGAGGATCTCACGGACACCCTCATCATGGGTGATGTGGGAATGTCCACTGCAGAGGAACTGGTCTTTGAACTCAGGAAAAAGGCCAGAGAGGGCAGAGTCAGCGATACCGACGATGCCAAGAAGCTTTTGCTGAAGCTTATGCAGGAGAAGCTTGATGAAGTAACCCCACCGGATGCTTTTGCGTATGAAGATCAAAGATCCGTGGTACTGATGGTGGGAGTGAACGGTGTGGGAAAGACCACCTCCTGCGGAAAGCTGGCAGCAAGATACAGATCTCTCGGCAGGAAGGTAATGCTTGTTGCCGCAGATACCTTCCGGGCAGCAGCCATAGAGCAGCTTACGGCCTGGGCCATGAAGACGGGAGTCGATATAGTTAAAGGCAGAGAGGGAGGAGATCCCGGTTCTGTCATATATGACGCCATACAATCGGCCAAAGCCAGGGATTATGACATGCTGATCGTGGATACGGCAGGCAGGCTTCATAACAAAAAGAATCTGATGAACGAGCTTTCCAAGATCAATCAGATAATAACCACCGAGTATCCCGAGGCAGTGAAGGAAACTCTTGTGGTTGTGGATGCGTCCACCGGGCAGAATGCCAAGGAGCAGGCAAAGGAGTTCAAAGAGGTTACGGATGTATCCGGTGTGGTGCTTACAAAGCTTGATGGATCGGCAAAGGGCGGCATCGTCATCGCCATAGAGAATGAGCTTGGGATCCCCGTCAAGTTCGTAGGACTGGGTGAGGGAGTCAGTGATCTGCGCAGGTTTGACATGGAAAAGTTTTTTCAGGGCCTTTTAGGGGAGGACTGATATGGGAAAAGAATTTTTGACATTGGAAGCATTTGAGGAAGCAGCCGAAAAGGTCAGAGAGGTCATACTGGATACCAAGCTGATATACAGTGATTATTTCTCGGCTGTTGCGGGACGGGGCAATAAAGTATTTCTCAAACCCGAGAACATGCAAAGGACCGGAGCATATAAGATCAGAGGAGCTTATTACAGGATAAGCACCCTGACGGATGAAGAGAGGAGCAGAGGTGTTATCACTGCATCCGCGGGCAATCACGCCCAGGGCGTTGCATATGCGGCAAAGAAGTACGGGGTTAAGGCGGTCATAGTCATGCCTACCACCACTCCTCTTATCAAGGTCAACAGGACAAAGGCTCTGGGAGCAAAGGTGATCCTTTTCGGAGATATATATGATGAAGCCTGTGATAAGGCAGTAGAGCTTGCAAAAAGTGAGGGATATACCTTCGTGCATCCCTTTGACGATGAGGGCGTGGCTACCGGACAGGGCTCAATAGCCTGGGAGATCTTC
This sequence comes from uncultured Lachnospiraceae bacterium, assembly GCA_946616305.1. Lineage (GTDB taxonomy): Bacteria > Bacillota > Clostridia > Lachnospirales > Lachnospiraceae > NK4A144. Next base: position 21,696 of record CAMOIV010000001.1, read on the forward strand.
AAGGAGCAGCCCCTGACTGATATGATACTCGTGCCTGTAGGAGGAGGAGGACTTGCCTGCGGAGTTTCCACACTTACAAAGGCCATGCATCCCGATACGAAGGTGATAGCCGTAGAGCCTCAGGGAGCAGCCTGTCTCAAGGCTTCTCTTGACGCAGGGAGCATTGTAAGCCTGCCCGAGGTGTCCACCATAGCCGACGGTACTGCCGTCAAGACTCCGGGCACCAGGATATTCCCTTACCTTAAGGAAAATGTGGATGAGGTGCTGACGGTACCGGATGAAGACCTTGTGGCAGCTTTCCTTGACATGGTGGAGAATCATAAGATGGTTGTCGAGAACTCGGGGCTTCTGACTGTGGCAGCCTTAAAGCAGCTGGACTGCAGTAATAAAAAGATAGTCTGTATCCTGTCGGGAGGAAACATGGATGTCATCACCATGTCGTCAGTGGTCCAACAGGGGCTTATTCAGAGAGACAGGATATTCACGGTTTCCGTGCTTCTGCCCGATAAGCCGGGCGAACTCCAGAAGGTTGCCGGCATTATCGCCAAAGAGAGCGGAAACGTTATCAAGCTTGAGCATAACCAGTTCGTGTCCACCAACAGAAGCGCGGCAGTGGAACTTAGGATCACCCTTGAGGCCTTCGGAAGCGACCATAAGGCAAAGATACTTAAGAAGCTCGAAGAAACGGGCTATAAACCCAAGATCGTAAGGACGACCTTATGATCCGTCTGCATCATGACGAGAGAAGAAGCAGAGGATTTTATATATTCATATTACATGGAGGTCCTGCCTCGTACAAGGTATTCTGATGCCGACGGTATGAAAAGGGACCCCCGTCTGACCGAGGAGATCATAAGGAGAAGGCACTCCGGGGGGCTGTCTGTTGCCGTTACCGGAAGTAAGGGAAAGGGGTCTGTGGCATATATACTGTCAAGGATCCTTGGCACATCCATCAGATGCGGTCTTATGGTAAGTCCTCACATATCAAGGTTCAACGAAAGGTTCAGTGTTTCCGGAGAATACATCACTGATACGGAGTTTATCGATATCGTTTCTGAAATAAAAGATGACTTTGAAAGGATATGGAACAGGTCCGATAAAAAGACAGCCATCAGTCCCATAGGCATACAGACAGTCATTGCCGAGGAGTATTTCAAACGCCATGGGGTTTTGGCTCAGATATATGAGTGCGGCAAGGGGGTCAGGTACGATGATGTAAAAAACGTACCCGCCACGTATGCCGTCATTAATTCCATATTTCCCGAGCATAAAAGAGAACTTGGACCGCTTCTTTCGGATATAGCGGAGGATAAGGCGGATATCATCAGACCGGGTGTCAGAGCCTGCTTTTCGGCAGGACAGGATGAAACCGTATTAAGTATAATAAGGGAGCGTGCCGCAAGGGAAGGCACGGCTCTGTACGTATACGGAGAGGACTTTGAAGCTTCTGACATAACCTATTTCGGATCCGGTATGAAATGCGATATCCGTATAGGCGATGATGTGGTAAAGGGGCTCGAGATATCCCTTATGGGAGAGCATCAATGCAGAAATCTGGCTTTGGCCCTGGCTCTTTCAAAAGAGATACTGGGCCTGAAGCTGGATCAAAACATGGATCGGGTAAGAGAGGTCCTAAAGGAGCTCAGATGGCCGGGAAGACTTTCCGTTATCAGAAGATCGCCTCTTGTAATGGTAGACTGCTGTATAAACAGGATGAGCGCGAAGAGTGCTCTGGATACGACAGAACAGCTTGGAGCCCGTGATGCGGCATTCATACTTGCGATACCCGATGACAAGGATTATACGGGAGTAGCAAGGGAGGTCTCAAAAAGGGGCTATGATATCATCCTCACCAGAGCCGTCAATCCTCATTACAGGTTTGAAGGGATACAGCAGGGGGAGCTTTTCAGGCAGGGAATAAAGGCGGATTACAGGGATTCTCTGGCAAGTGCTCTTGATGATACAAAGGCGCGCCCTGTCATAATACTTGGGACCACGGCGATACTGAATGAAGTAAAAGAGATCTTCGGAGATATATAAATGGCTTTTTTCATAACAAATCTGCTGCTGGGAACAGCCCTTGCGATGGATGCCTTTTCTCTTTCCGTTGCAGACGGTATATACTATCCGGATATGAAGGACAGGAAACGGTTTATGATAGCCGCAACCTACGGAGGGTTCCAGTTCATCATGCCAATAGCGGGATGGTTCTGTGTGACATGGATCGCGGAAGTTTTTGAGGTTTTCAGGGGGTTCATCCCATGGATAGCCTTGATACTGCTGCTTGTCCTTGGTGTAAGGATGATAGTCGAGACTCTGAAGGACAGGCCGAACGAGGAGGAAAGTGTCAGAAACATAACATTTTTAGGACTTATGGCACAGGGGGTTGCGACCTCAATAGATGCTCTTTCCGTGGGCTTTACCATAGCATCCTATGACATACCCCATGCTTTTGCAGCAGCACTGATCATAGGTGTTGTGACCTTCATCATATGCTATACGGGACTTATTATCGGAAGCATGGTGGGGATGAGGATCACGAGATTTTCAGGTATACTTGGAGGCCTGATACTGATAGGTATCGGTATTGAGATATTTATAAGAGGAGTTATATAGAGGATGAACGTAAAATCCGTAGGATATGCATATCTTGCCATAGCCTTGCTGACAGTGCTCATAAATGTCATAGCGGCATTTACAAGGCCTGCCGCATTATTTGACGAGTATGTCTTTATCTCCATTCTCAGCGAGCTTATCATACTTATGCCTCTTATGGCGCTGCTTCCCGGGACAAAGAGCGGTGTCTTAAAGATGCTTCGTATAAAAAAGATAAAGCCCACCACCGCACTTTTATCCGTTGTATATATGATATGCTGTTATCCCATTGCCATATCCATGAACATGATATCCCTTTCCGTAACCTCATCCAGAGCTGTGGAAATGGTAACGGAAGAGATCGATAAGCCTTTTGCTCTTATATTCTTCCTGTCAGCCGTGATGGCACCGGTTGCGGAGGAACTTGCATACAGAGGCATCGTATTGGGAGGACTTAAGACGACGGGCAGGATATTCACCCCCATACTGGTCTCCGGTCTGATGTTCGGGCTTAATCATATGAATCTGAACCAGTTCTCGTATACAATGGTACTTGGTATCATGTGGGGGCTTCTTGTGGAAGCTTCCGGGAGTATCTTTACCTCACTCATATGTCATGTGCTCATCAACGGATTCAGTACCGTCATGGCCTTTGTCACCTTTGACAGCATTTCACAGATAGAGGATGCATTGGGAGAGATGACACAGCAGCCGGGGCTGTATTACCTGGAGTCGGGACTGGTGCTTTTCGTGATAGGGGTGATATTCCTTGTACCGGCCATGCTTCTGCTTAAAGCGATATCCCTTAATGAGGGAAGGAGTGGGTGCTTTGAGAATATATTCAGAAGGAAGCTGCCCTATGAGAGATATAAAAGCCTCTTTACTCCGGCTCTTATAGCGGGTATGGTTATTATGTCGGCATTTGTTATAGGCGATACCGTGTTTTATCTGTTTTTCTGAGGAGATAACATGTATATTACTGACGAGGAATGGGCTGAGTATTATAATGAGATCGAGCCCGAAAAGAGAGGAAAGATACTTGAAGACAAGGGTGACGACGGTGGAGAGACTGTTTCCCTTATAAGGAGACTGTATGAATTAAGATATCTTCCCGACGGGGCAGATATGATGTTGAGGGTCTTTTTGGATATACTATCCGTACAGCAGACAAGCTTCCTGTTCTTTAAGCACAATATAAAGAACATAAAAAAATCCATGGACAGGGCGGGCTTTGGTGAGGCGCTCTCTCGTGGTGAGTCCGGCAGAAAGGCACTTTATTTTGAGATCAGGAACGGCATGGGAAGATATCTTAAAACCTGTGAAGGAGAGTCCTACGGTGCTGCGTTTTCGGGCCTTATAAAGATCAGCCGCGAAAAGCAGAAGGAGAAGACAAGGGAGGATCTTTTGAGGATGACATACGGATTTCTTCCCGATGGAGCATCGATAGATGTGGAGGATTTCAATGAATACCACGCCCTGTTATGTGAGGCGGTAAAGGATGAATATCTGATGAGGACCGGTGAGGAACTGGGAATAAAGGAGGAGACAAATGAATAGGAAAAGAAGATTATCTCTGATGGCATTGCGAGCACCCCGTGCAGCACTGTGTGTCACACTCTGTGCCGCATTCTGTGCCGTGATGTTCACAGCCTGCGGCAGCTCATCAAAATCCGACAGCTCATACGCGAGAGAAGAGCCGGTCTATGAAGATTACGATTCATACGGTAGTGATTTCTCCGGAGCCATGGCTGAGGAAGCGTATGATATGGAGGATGCGGCATACGAGGACGGAGGAAATTCCGGAACCTCAGGACTCTCGGACGAAGTAACGGGAGACGATGTTTCCAATACCAGCGGAAAGATCATAAGAAATGCAAGCCTTTCTCTTCTGGTGGATGATCTCTACGCCTTTGCGGACAATCTGAGCAGCACGGTAAAGAAGTTCGGCGGATATATAGAGAGTTCCGATGTTCATGATTTTGAGTCGGAGTATTCGGAGAGCAGGGACGGTTACTTCGTGGTACGTATTCCCTCGAACAAGATGGATTCCTTTATGTCCATAGTTCAGGAAAAGGGTAATGTCACTTCAAAGAATGAGACGGCAGAGGATGTGACATTGCAGTATGTGGATATACAGGCCCATATATCATCCTATGAGAGTGAGAGGGACAGCCTTGAGGAGCTCATGAAAAAAGCCGACAAGATAGAGGATATCATAACCATCAAGGAGAAGCTTACAGAGGTTAATTATGAACTGGACAGTCTTAACCGGCAGCTTCGCAGTATGGATAACAGGATCTCCTACAGCACCGTAACCATCAATGCTTCCGAGAAGAGGTCCCTATCGAAACCTACGCCTTCCTTCGGCAGCAAGTTCTGGGAAAACTTCGTATCGGAGTTCCAGGACGGTATAGAGGCAGCGCTTAATATCATAGTATTCATAGTTACCAGGATACCCGTATTTGCCGTTCTGATCCTGATATTCTATCTGGCCTTCAGGATAATCCTGGCTTTGAGGGACAAGATATTCGGAGATTCCGCAAAGCGGGCCGAAAGGAAAAAGGCAAAGGAGGCCGAAAGAAAGGCAAAAGCAGAGACGAGAAAGGCAGCCGAAGCAAAAAGGAAGGCCCAAGCAGGCACCCAGAGAGCAGCAGGCAGCACAGCTGCAGCAGATAATAAAGCTGACGTCGGAACAGCACCGGCATCAAAGGACGATAATGCCTTGAACACACCGGATGTCGGAAAAAATGATGCCCCGGAAAACAAGGCAGATGGGAAGCAAAGTGAGTGACAGCCATAGATTATAATTATCACACCCATACCCCGAGATGCCATCATGCCGTGGGTAGTGAGAGGGAATATGTGGAAAAAGCCATAGAACACGGCTTTACCAGACTTGGATTTTCTGATCACAGCCCCCAACCCTTTGATAACGGCTATGTGTCAGGTATCAGGATGGATATGGATGAGCTTGAGGGATATGTTAGTGTACTAAAGAGCCTGAGAGAAGAGTACAGGGACAGGATAAGCATATATATCGGTCTGGAGGCCGAGTATTATCCCAGATATTTTGACAGGCTACTTGATGCGGCAAAAGGCTTTGATATCGATTATATGATCCTGGGGCAGCATTATCTGGACAATGAAGAGGGCAGGTATGTTGGCAGCCCGACTTCAAGCGAGGATGATCTTGCCAGTTATGTGGATGAGGTCATAGCAGGACTTGAGACGGGAGTATATACATATCTGGCTCATCCGGATCTGATCCGGTATGAGGGGAGCTATGGCATATATGAAAAACATATGACAAGGCTTTGCGAATATGCAAAAGATCATAATGTACCTCTGGAATTAAATGCTCTGGGCTTCCAGACCGACAGGTGGTATCCGCGGGCCGACTTTTTTGCCCTGGCATCCGCCGTTGGATGCAGATTCGTATACGGCTGTGATGCCCATGATCCTCTCATGGTCCAAAAACCTTTTGAGGTAGAGGGTATGGAGGAGTTTATCGCCGGTGCGGGGATAGAGATATCCGATATCGAACCGCTGTCAATAAAAAATGTTGACAGGCAATGACATTTCTGATAGTATGAACAGGCCGCTTTGATATAAGGCGGTCTGTTTTTGTCATTATGGAAAAGATGATCGAAAGAGGGCTGCTGTATGATTATTACGGCGGCCTGCTGAATGAAAAGAATAGAAGGATATATGAGGCCTGTGTCACGGATGACATGTCCTTATCGGAGATATCGGACGAGATGGGGATATCAAGGCAGGCTGTCTCAGAGAGTCTTAAGCGTATAGACAGCAAGCTCAGGAACTATGAGGATGAGCTTGGCCTTATAGAAAAGAACCGTAAGCTGGAGAGTATCCTTCATGAGCTTGAGGGGGTCCTTTCATCCGAGGATATGGACAGGAAGAAGGCTCTTTTGCTCGTGGACAGGATCAAAGAGGTTATATAGTGGCATTTGAAAGTCTGACGGATAAACTGCAGAACGTATTCAAAAAGCTTAAAAGCAAGGGAGCCCTTACAGAGGAGGATGTTCGGTCCGCCCTGAAGGAAGTAAGGATGGCTCTTCTTGAAGCGGATGTTAATTTCAAGGTTGTAAAACAGTTCGTAAAGTCCGTTGAGGAGAAGGCCGTAGGCGCCGATGTCATGAGAGGCCTTAATCCCGGACAGCAGGTCATAAAGATCGTAAACGAGGAAATGACAGATCTTATGGGTTCGGACGCCTGTGACCTTGTCTATGCACCGTCTCCCGATCCCACAGTGATCATGATGGCGGGACTTAACGGTGCAGGTAAGACCACGACCTGCGGAAAGCTGGCCCTTCATTTCAAGAACAAGAGCAAAAAGACCATGCTTGCGGCACTGGATGTGTACAGGCCGGCTGCCATAGAACAGTTAAAGATCAACGGCGAAAAGGTGGGAGCGTATGTATTTGAGATGGGTACGGACAAGGCTCCCGTGGATATAGCAAAGGCAGCTGTTGACGAAGCAAAAAAGCAGAAATTCGACATAGTGATCCTTGATACCGCAGGAAGACAGCAGATCGATGAGGCTCTGATGGATGAACTGCATGATATCAAGGCGCAGATCAGGGTAGACGATACGCTGCTGGTGGTAGATGCCGGTACCGGTCAGGCCGCAGTGGATGTGGCCGGAGGCTTCGACAGCAAGGTGGGCATAGACGGCGTCATACTTACAAAGCTTGACGGTGATACCAGAGGCGGTGCGGCTCTTTCCATCAAGGCTGTGACGGGCAAGCCCATCATGTATGCCGCATCGGGAGAGAAGCCCACAGACTTCGACATATTCTACCCGGACAGGATGGCAAGCCGTATACTTGGCATGGGAGACGTGCTTTCCCTCATAGAGAAGGCTACCGAGACCATAGATGAAGAGGATGCAAAGAAGGCGGCAGAAAGTCTTAAGAAGGGCAGGTTCACCTTTAACGATTATCTTGATTCCATGAAGCAGGTCAACAAGATGGGCGGTATGGGATCGGTGATATCCATGCTTGGCATGGGAGGAAAAGGGATGCCCGAGATAGACGATACGATGCTAAAGCGTAATGAAGCCATCATCATGAGCATGACTCCGGCAGAGAGAGAGGATCCCAAGCTTTTGAACCCCAGGCGCAAGAGTCGTATAGCCAAAGGATCCGGGGTCGATATCATGTATGTCAACAGGCTGGTAAAACAGTTTGAGCAGATGCAGAAGCTCATGAAGCAGATGATGGGCGGCGGAAAGAAAAGAGGGCGTTACGGACAGATGGCCCAGCTCCAGAATATGCTAAGGGGCATGAAATAGGTCTTAAATGGACATGGATTTCCTTAACGGAACACGATGTACATTGGATGATATATAACACACAATATACGGAGGTAGAAAAATGGTAAAGATCAGACTCAGAAGGATTGGAAAGAAGAAGGCACCTTTTTACAGGATAGTCGTAGCTGATGCACGTACATCAATGCAGAGCAATACCCTTGCAGAGATAGGCACATACGATCCCTTAAAGGAGCCTGCAGAGGTTAAGATCAACGAGGAAGAGGCACGCAAGTGGATAGCCAACGGAGCACAGCCTACAGAGACTGTCGCACGTCTTTTCAAGAATGCAGGGATCACAAAATGATCATCCTCCAGATGAGGAATGATAACTGGTTTTCATTGGAGGTGAAATCATGAAGGAATTGGTTGAAGTGATCGCCAAAGCCTTGGTTGAAAACCCCGACAAGGTCGTTGTGACCGAAGAGGAGGATTCAAAAGGGATCAATGTCACTCTGCGTGTGGCAAAGGAAGATATGGGCAAGGTGATCGGAAGATCCGGACGTATAGCCAAGGCTATAAGGTCCGTCGTAAAGGCTGCGTCCACGAAAACAGACAAGCATGTAAATGTGGATATAGTGGATGAGGAAGAAGGCTGAACTTTTGTCGGTGGGGCAGATAACATCTACTCACGGACTCAAAGGAGAAGTAAAGGTCTACCCGACTACGGATGATCCCAGGAAGAGGTTTTTGGAACTGAAGAAGGTTATCATCAAAACACCCGGGGAAGAGGTCGAGGTGACCATCGGATCGGTCAGGTTCATGAAGAACCTGGCCCTTTTGACATTCGAGGAGCTGCCCGGTATAGAAGCTGTTGAGAAATACAGGAACGGGTACATCTGTGTGCGAAGAGAGGACGCTGCACCGCTGGGAGAGAACGAATACTATGAGACGGACCTTATAGGTATGGATGTGATCTCTGAGGATGGAGACAGGATCGGCACACTCACCAGGGTTTATCATACCGGTGCGAATGACTGCTATGAGATAGAGACCGACAGCAGGGAGCATAAAAGCACTCTTATACCTGCCATCAGAGAATGTATTAAGGACGTGGATGTGGAATCGGGCGTCATGACGATACACATCATGGAGGGATTGTTTACATGAGATTCGAGGTCCTGTGCATCTTTCCCGATATGGTAAAGGATGCCTTCCAGACCGGTGTGACCGGAAGGGCATCAGGAGAAGGCCTTATCAGCATAGATACCGTAAATATCAGGGATTACAGTACCAATTCATATGGCTCCATAGACGGATACACCTATGGCGGAGGAGCCGGTATGGTGATGCAGTGTGAGCCCGTTTATGCCGCATATTGTGAAGCCCTTAAAAGACTTGACAAGAAACCGGGTCAGGTCAGGGTAGTATATATGACACCTGTAGGACATGTTTTTAACCAGGCCAGGGCAGAAGAGTTTGCAAAGGAGGAGGAGCTTATATTCCTTTGCGGACACTATGAAGGCATAGATGAGAGAGTCATAGACGAGATAGTTACGGACAGGATATCCATAGGAGATTACGTGCTCACAGGCGGCGAAGTCTCTGCCCTTGTTGTCATGGATGCGGTATCAAGACTGATACCCGGGGTCCTCCATAACGACGAATCCGCCGCCACGGAATCCTTCGGAGCTGACGGACTTTTAGAGTACCCGCAGTATACGAGGCCCGATGTGTGGCACGACAAAGAGGTTCCAAAGGTGCTGCTTTCAGGGGACCATCTGAAGGTGGACCAGTACAGGATGCGGGAGATGAGAAGGGTGACCAGGGAATACAGACCCGATCTGTATGAGGAATATATGAGAAAACGGGGGATTAACTAGCAAGCTCGGTTTTCGATGGCAATTGAAAACACTTTATGGTAAAGAAACCTCTTGCAAACAGGGTGTATACTGTGATATCATCTTGAAGTTGCGAGACTTTGATGGTCCTCTGCCATAATACGGGGCATGAACATCGGAATTTTAAGACACAGGAGGACTGGAAATGAACGTCGATATCATAAAAGAGATCGAAGAAGAACAGAAGAAAAAGGAATTACCGGAGTTCAATACCGGTGATACCGTACGTGTTCACAATAAGATCCGTGAGGGAAACAGAGAGAGGATACAGATCTTCGAAGGTACGGTTACAAAGAAGCAGGGAGGCAATACCTCAAGAGCTACCTTTACCGTGCGTAAGATAAGCAGCGGCATAGGCGTCGAGAAGACATGGCCTCTGCATTCACCCAACGTTGAGAACGTTGAGGTGGTCAGAAGAGGTAAGGTCAGACGTCATAAGCTCTTCTACTTAAGGAAGCTTACAGGTAAGAAGGCTAAGGTTAAGGCTGCAGAGTGATATATTGCTTCAGTATCATAGGTTTGATCACGTTGTCCGTGCACATTATGTGCACGGACTTCTTTGTGTTATAATATCCTCATGGCCAGAAGAAAAGGAAACGGACTGATATTTTACGAAAAAAAGAAGCTGGTGACCATGAAGGAGATATATGCCTTCCTGTCGTGGGCAGCTATCGTAGTAGGAGCGATCCTGCTTTCTTATGTTGTGGTCTATGCCTTCGGCATAAGGACCACCGTTATAGGAGATTCCATGTATCCTTCGCTGGTAAACGGCCAGGAGATACTGATCAACAGATTAAGCTATAACATCTTCGAGCCGAAAAAGGGAGATGTCATAGTATTCAAACCCAACGGAAACGAGAATGCTCATACCTATGTGAAAAGGGTCATCGCCTGTCCCGGAGACAGTGTCAGGATCACAAGCGGAGTCCTGTATGTGAATGATGAGGAAACGGATTGGTTCACGGACAGTATCTCAGATCCCGGAGTTGCATCATCGGAGCTTTCGGTAGGAGCGGATGAGTATTTCGTCATGGGGGACAATCCCAATTCCTCCGAGGATTCAAGAAATGCCAATATCGGAAATGTTAAGGCTGATTCCATAATAGGTAAAGCCTGGTTCCATATGGGAGGCGGGACAATGGGTCTGGGAAGGATAAAGTAATGGCTTCGTATAACTGGTATCCCGGACATATGGCCAAGGCCAAAAGGGCCATGGCGGAAGACATAAAGGTTATAGATGTGATAGTGGAGATAGTTGATGCCAGAGCGCCCTTCTCCACCAGGAATCCGGATCTTATCGAACTTGGCCGCAATAAGGAGAGGATAATCATCCTTGGCAAAGCCGATCTTGCCGATGAGAACGTGACTAAGGAATGGATCGAACACTACAGGGAGGACGGACTCCGTGCGGTAGCCATCAATATGAAGGATAAAAACTCCTTTGCCTCCGTAAAGCGGGTCATAGATGAGGCCTCTGTCAAAAAGAAGGAAAGGGATCTGAAAAGAGGCATAAAAAACAGGCCCGTGAGACTGCTTGTAGCCGGGATCCCCAACGTCGGAAAATCCACCTTCATCAATTCCCTGTGCAGGAAGAATGTTGCAAAGACCGGGAATAAACCCGGCGTTACCAAGGGAAAGCAGTGGATATCCATCGGAAAAGGTGTGGAGCTTATGGATACTCCGGGGATACTCTGGCCAAGGATAGAGGATGAAACATCAAGAAGGAACCTTGCTCTGATCGGCTCCATGAACGATGAAGCGATAAACAGGAATGAGCTGACAGAGGATCTTACGGAGGTATTAAAGGAAAAAGCAATGCCATATATCAATGAGGAATTCGGGGCGGCAAGCGAGGATGAGGCTATGACTATCCTTATGAAGACAGCGCAGAGTCGATCCATGCGAAAAGCAGGAGGAGCTTTGGATACCGACAGAGCTGCGGGATATCTTATCACCGCCTTCAGAGCAGGAGAACTGGGGAGGATCAGCCTTGAAGAACCGTAAGGCGAATAAAACCGCAGGAGCATTAAAAGAGCTTCTGGGTATGAGCATCTATCTCCTGGTTATAATAGCGGGAACCCTGCTTATCAGGACCTTTGTATTCGAAAGGTCTCTGGTTGTGGGTCAGTCGATGGAGCCCACGCTGTATGACGGGGAGAATCTTCTGATAGAAAAGATATCTCACAAAGCCGGGCTGCTTAACAGGTTTGATATCATAGTATTTGACCATGGAGACGAATTCCTCATAAAGAGGATATACGGTCTTCCCGGGGAGAGTATACGTATAGATGACACGGGACTCATATATGTGAATGATAAAGTGATTGACGATAAATATGCCTATTCCATAATGGAAGATCAGGGGATAGCAAAGGACTCAGGGATCACATTAAAGGACGATGAATACTTCGTACTTGGAGATAACAGGAATCATTCCACCGACAGCAGATATCGGGAGGTAGGACCTGTCAGAGAGGACAAGATCAGAGGCAAGGTCTTTTTCAGGTTGTATCCCTTTGGCAGGATGGGTACCATCAAATGACAAAAAGCGAAAGAGAAGAAAAGGCAAGACTAAGGCTTGAGCGCGAAAGAGAAAGACTGTATGCCATGGCCGAATTCGAGCGCAGATATGCCGATAAGCAGTATATATGCGGGGTTGATGAGGTGGGCAGAGGACCCTTTGCGGGGCCTGTCATGGCAGGAGCCGTGATACTGCCCAAGGACTGCGAGATCCTCTATCTTAACGACTCCAAGAAGCTGTCCGCAAAACGGAGAGAGGCCCTTTATGAAGAGATAAAGGAAAAGGCCGTAGCATATGCCGTGGCAAGGGTGGAGCCTGAAAGGATCGACGAGATCAACATACTTCAGGCAACATATGAGGCGATGAAGGAGGCGGTTGAAAAACTTGCTCCCGCACCCGATATAATACTTGTAGATGCAGTAACGATACCGGGTATAGATACAGCTCAGGAACCCATCATCAAAGGAGATGCCAGATCCGTATCCATCGCCGCGGCCTCCGTTCTGGCCAAGGTTGAAAGGGACAGGGTGATGATGGAATATGCCGAGGAGTATCCGGGATACGGCTTTGAAACAAACATGGGCTACGGTACCAGGGAACACAGGGATGCACTTAAGACCTTAGGCCCCACACCGATCCACAGAAGGACTTTCATACACAGCTATATATGAATATCAGAGTTAATACAGGTATATACAATAATAACGGGAACAGCCAGATCGGTGATATGGTACGCCCCGAAGAGGCCTCCGTCACCACTAACCTGAGATCACTGGCATCCCAGATAACTGATCTGAACGTCGGAGATGTCTTTACGGGACAGATATCCGGCATCAACGGCAGGGCCATAGAGCTCCTGCTTTCCGATAAGAGCAGCATCCAGGCTAAGCTTTCATCATTCATGCAGCTTCAGATGGGACAGACCATGTCGTTTGAAGTATCTTCGAATAACAACGGAAAGGTCCAGCTGACCCCTCTGTATGCCAATCTTTCGGGAGAAAGCCAGGTGGCAAGAGCTTTGGGAGAAGCAGGGCTTCCTCACGATGCCAGGAATTCGGAGATGGTACAATCCATGATGGAGCAGGGGATGAAGATAGATGCCGACAGCCTTCTTTCCATGTCCAAGACTGTCAATACCTTCCCCAATGCGGCTCCCTCATCCATCGTATCCATGACAGCCCTCAAGATACCTCTTACGGATATCAATGTACAGGAATTCGAGGTATACAGGAATAATGCTCACCAGATAGCGGACCATGCAGGGGGCATAGCCGGCGGCTTTGCCGAGGTTGCCTCAGAGTCTCTTGAATTGAACAGAGCCCTGCTTGATATCTTTACGGGGAAGGTGGATCCCGCCATATCGGAATACCTTAATGAAGAGATGGCACAGGAGGGAGAATCCCCGGAGGGAGCACAGGCTGAGGCTTCAAAGGATGCACAGGCAGCAGTTGACCCAAAGAGTGCCGGGGCGGCAGAAGATGATGCTGCAGTCAAAAACCAGACAGAAGGCTCAGCAGGTGGGGATGCAAAGACCGTGATAACCGAAGAGGGGTTATTGCGGGAACAGATGGGCAAGGGAGACGGAGTACGGCTTGAGATAACCTCCGGAAGAAATATAAGCCCCAAAGCAGGGTTCTACGGTGACAATACAGTCACCGAGGATCTTAAGGAACTGTACACTCCCGAGGAGAGAGAAAATCTCGCATCCGAATTAAAGAAGCTGGGAGTACCGGATAATATAGCGGACAGGGTCAGGGAGGGCGATCTTAATACAAGAGATACCCTCAATCTGGTAAGAAGTGCCATGGATCAGGCGGATAAGGCACAGAGTGTGCCTGAAGGCAGGGAGGGTCAGACTGCTGACAATACACGTGCTTCGGATGACATGCGCTCTTTGGACACTGATCCGTCAGACAGAGCCAAATCACAGGAGCAGACAGCAAAGGATCCCGGGACTTTACAGGAGATCCCGCAGCAGGAGGATCCCGCGGCCAACTTCAATAAAATAAGACATATGCTTAAAACCCCCGAGTTTTCAAAGCTTGTGAAGAACGAGATCATGAATGAACTGCTGATGAAGCCCGAGGATATAGCGGACAAGGAAAAGATACAGGAATACTTCCAGAAGGTCATAAGGGATACCGCCCAGGCAGCGGAGGTTCTGAAAGCCTCCGGCCACGGACAGACAACCCTTGCCTCCGGCAATCAGGAGCTTCATGATAATATCGATTTTATGAATCAGCTGAATCAGGTATTTACCTATGTGCAGGTGCCCCTTAAGATGGCTTCGGAGGCACAGCACGGGGATCTGTATGTCTATACCAATAAAAAGAAGCTGCAGTCCGGGGATGGGAACGTATCAGCCCTTCTGCACCTGGATATGAAGCACCTCGGTACCATGGACATACATGTGGCCATGAAGCCCTCCGGAAATGTAAACACACATTTCATACTGCAGAAGGAGGAGATGCTTGATTTCATAGCTGAGCATCTGCCGGAACTGGATGAGAGGATCAAGGCCAGAGGATATAACATTTCCAGTGATGTGTCCCTTAACAAAGAAAAGACCAGTGTGCCGGATATCATGTTCAACAAAGGGAAGGATACCAGGCTCATACAATATACGGCATTTGATGCCAAAGCGTAAACTGTGCTGATATACTGTAAAAACAGGTACCAATATATGCCTTGTGCACTTCAGCATATATTGCCGGTGCAGCAAGGCATAGAGAAGCATAATACATATCAGGTTTGATAGACGAAGAGGTACTATGGCAGGCAGGAAGGAAAAGGATCTTAAACATCTAACGGCAGTTGCTCTCGCTTATGAGGTTGGCGAGACGGCTCCCAAGGTGGTGGCAAGCGGAAAGGGACTTGTCGCCCAGAAGATCATAGATACTGCAAAGGAAAATGATGTCCCTCTGCATGCCGACAGTAAGCTGGCAGAGACATTGTCAAATCTCGAGATAGGTGAGGAGATCCCACCCGAGCTCTATGAGGTTGTGGCTGAAGTGCTCGTATTCGTTAATGATATGGAGAGGATCAGATCCAAGCTGGAGGGACGCTGACGATTGAACAGGAGAAAACGCGGCAGTGAGATGGAGAAGGCGGCAGCGGACCATATCATATCGCAGGGAGGACAGATCATCACCACTAATTACAGATGCAGGATGGGTGAGATCGATATCATAGCCCGTGACGGTGATACCATCTGTTTTATCGAGGTGAAATACAGGAAGGATATACAAAAGGGTTATCCTGTGGAAGCCGTGGATATCAGGAAACAGTTTACCATCTGCCGGGTCTCGGATCATTTCAGGATGGTAAAGGCCTTAAGTGACGAAAGACCTTACAGATATGACGTCATAAGTATCACGGGTGAGTGCATCCGATGGATCAAAAATGCGTTTTCGTACATTTCCCTGTGAGCAAAGGTTGCCTATCCGACCCGTGGAATGATAGAATCTCATGTGGAGTTGTTCGGGAATAGAAGGTTTCGTAGTTGGCTCCAATGGAGTATGGAGGATAAGATGCCGGATATCATAAACGAAAAGAATGACCAGTTTACCACAAAGCTTGCAGTAGCACCTCTCAAGCTGGTTGTCATGCCGAATATAACCGATCTTGGGAATGAGGTTAATGATTATCTCGTCTCCTTCAGGAAGGAGAGATTTCCTGACGGAGCAAAGGATCCCGAGCATCAGGGATATGTGGAAGACTCCTTCATCACATCCATATCGCTTCCCAGACTTGGATCCGGAGAGGGCAAGGCTGTGCTTTCCGAGAGTATCAGGGGCAAGGATATATATATCATGACCGATGTCATCAACTACAGCATGACGTATGAGATGAACGGTTTCACAAACAGGTATTCACCGGACGATCATTATCAGGATCTTAAAAGAGTCATAGCGGCCATAGCAGGCAAGGCCCACAGGATCTCAGTCATCATGCCCTTCATGTACGAATCAAGGCAGCATAAGAGATCGGGAAGAGAATCCCTGGATTGCGCCATGATGATCGAGGAATTATCCAAGATGGGTGTATCGGATCTGATGACCTTTGATGCACATGACCCTTCGGTACAGGCTGCTGCACCCTTATGCGGATTTGATAACTTCTCACCCTTTTATCAGTTCCTGCGCGCACTGCTGCAGAGTGAGGATGATCTCATGATCGATCCCGAGCATGTGGTGGTCATATCCCCGGATGAGGGAGCTCTCAACAGGGCCATATATTTCGCCTCCGTTTTAGGCGTAGATACTGGGATGTTCTATAAGAGAAGGGATTATGCCCATATAGTGGACGGCAAGAATCCCATAGTAGCCCATGAATTCCTCGGAGACTCCGTGGAGGGCAAGGATGTGATCATAGTCGATGACATGATATCCTCCGGCGGATCCATGCTTGATACAGCAAGACAGCTTAAGGATATGAACGCCAACCGTGTGTTCATATGCACCACCTTCGGACTTTTCACAGACGGACTTGAGCATTTTGATGAAGCTTACGAGAACGGTGTATTTGACCTTATCATCACCACGAACCTTCATTACAGGAGACCTGAGCTGCTGAAGAGACAGTGGTACAGAGAAGCTGACATGAGTAAGCTCATAGCTCAGATCATAGATTTCTCCAATCATGATATTTCCATGGATAAGGTAGGTACACCTACCGAAAAGATCAGACAGATACTCTCCAGCTACAATGAGCGCATCGATATCTGATACTTATCCCTTTGGATGTGTAAATGTCTAAAATATCCCACGGACAGATGATCATATCAGTCACCCCGAATTCGGCTGCCATGGCAGCCGGTATTTGTGCCGGGGATGAACTTGTCCTGCTTAACGGACAGCATATAAAGGATATCTTTGATTATCAGTACGAGTGTCTTGATACAGAGATAGAGGTCAAGGTACGGCATCCCGACGGCAGCCTTGAGGATTATCTTCTCATCAAGGGAGAGGACGAGGATCCCGGACTGGTATTTGAGGACGGGATAATGGATGAGTATATAAGCTGCCGCAACAGGTGCATCTTCTGCTTCATAGATCAGATGCCAAAGGGCATGAGAAAGACTCTGTATTTCAAGGATGATGACAGCAGGCTGTCATTTCTGCAGGGTAATTACGTAACTCTTACCAACATGTCCGATGATGATATAGAAAGGATCATAAAGTACAATCTGGACCCTATCAATATATCCTTTCAGACCACCAATCCGGAGCTCAGAGTCAGGATGATGGGCAACCGCTTTGCGGGAGAGGCTTTAAAAAAGGCCGACAGGCTCTACGACGCAGGGATCTCCATGAACGGGCAGATAGTATTGTGCAAGGGGATCAATGACAAAGATGAGCTTGACCGCTCCATCTCAGATCTTACAAGGTACATACCCGTACTGAAAAGCCTTTCCGTGGTCCCGGTGGGACTTTCCAAATACAGAGAAGGCCTCTATCCCCTGGAGCCTTTTACAAAGGAAGATGCCGGAGAAGTCATAGCACAGATACACGGCTGGCAGAAACGGATCATGAAGGAGCACGGAATACATTTTGTCCATGCTTCCGATGAATGGTATATAAATGCCGGTGTGAAGATGCCCACTGCCGACACATACGACGGCTATCTTCAGCTGGAAAACGGAGTGGGCATGGTAAGACTCCTTACGGATGAAGTCAGGGAGGCTTTAAGAGAGGCGGATACTCCCGGCAGGAAGGGCAGGATCTCAATGGTCACGGGAGAGCTTATATACCCGGTGATCAGCTCGCTCATAAAAGAGATCGGAAGACATTATCCGGATATGGAGGTCCTGCTGTATCCCATAAAGAATGATTTCTTCGGGGAGAGCATCACCGTTACCGGGCTCCTTACCGGAGGAGATATCATAGATCAGCTGAAGGGAAAAGATCTGGGAGAGTGTCTCTATCTGCCGCAGAACATGCTGAGGATGAATACCGAGGTATTCCTTGATGATGTTACGGTTTCAGAGCTCTCCGAGGCTTTACACGTTCCGACAGGTATTGTAAAATCAGACGGTGCATCGCTTGTGGATATTATTGCAGGCCGCGGATGAAGCATGAAAGGTACAGACCATAGATGAAACCCATAGTTGCCATTGTAGGCAGACCCAACGTAGGAAAATCCTCCCTGTTCAATTTCCTGGCGGGGGAGAGGATAGCCATAGTAAAGGACGAGCCGGGTATAACAAGAGACAGGATATATGCCGATGTTGACTGGAACGGCAGGAAGTTCACCCTGATAGATACAGGGGGTATAGAACCGGAATCTGACGACGTCATATTGTCCAAGATGAGAGAGCAGGCCCAGATAGCCATAGATACCGCCCATGTGATCATATTCATGACGGATGTGAAGATGGGGCTTTCGGATACCGATGACAAGGTGGCAAACCTCCTTCGAAGATCAAAAAAGCCTGTGATCCTCACTGTAAATAAGGTTGATTCCTTTAAGAAATACGAGGCGGATGTATACGAATTCTATAATCTGGGGCTTGGTGATCCCATGGCTATATCGGCTGAGCAGAGGATAGGCATAGGAGATCTTCTGGACAAGGTGGTTTCTTATTTCCCGGATGGTGATGCCATGGGGGAAGAGGATGAAAGACCAAGGATCGCCATAGTCGGGAGACCGAATGTGGGTAAATCCTCTCTTATCAACAGATACCTTGGAAAGGACAGACTCATAGTCTCGGATGTTGCGGGTACTACCAGAGATGCTATAGATACCGTGGTCAAGAGGAACGGTAAGGAATATGTCTTTGTAGATACCGCAGGCCTTCGGAGAAAGAGCAGGATAAAGGAAGAGCTTGAGGCATATATGATCGCAAGGACGGTATCGGCGGTTGACCGGTCCGATATAGTTGTGCTGGTCATAGACGGATCCGAGGGAGTGTGCGAACAGGATGCCAAGATCGCCGGTATAGCCCACGAGAGAGGCAAGGGTGTCATCATTGCCGTAAACAAATGGGATATAGTGGAGAAGGATGACAAGACCATATATGCCATGAGCAGGGATATAATGCGTACCCTGTCCTTTATTCCCTATGCGGAGATACTCTTTGTCTCGGCAAAGACCGGACAGAGGATGGAGAAGCTGTTTGATTCCATAGATACGGTGATAGCAAATCAGTCACTCAGGATACAGACCGGGGTCCTCAACGAGATAGTCTCCGAGGCAGTGACGATGCAGCAGCCCCCTTCGGATAAGGGCAGGAGACTTCGGGTGCTGTATGCCACTCAGGTATCGGTAAAGCCTCCTACCATAGTTATCTTTGTCAACAGTGCAAAGCTGATGCATTATTCATATACGAGATATCTGGAGAACAGGATCCGGGATGCCTTCGGATTTCAGGGGACGCCCATAAGATTTGTGATTAAGGAAAGGAGATCTGAGGAATGATAATGCGCATCGTGTGTGTCATCATAGGATACATATGCGGACTCTTTCAGACAAGCTATATATACGGAAGAATGCATGGTATAGACATAAGGGAACACGGATCGGGAAATGCAGGGACCACCAATATGTTAAGGACCCTGGGACGTAAGGCGGGACTTATAACTTTGCTGGGAGATGCTCTGAAGACCATTATCGCGGTCCTTATATGTCTGGCGATCTTTTACAGAAGGGATGTTAACCCGGAGGAGCTGCAGATCATCAAGCTGTATGCCTCTGCGGGAGCTATCCTTGGCCACGATTTCCCTTTTTATCTGAATTTCAAGGGAGGAAAGGGCATAGCCTGCACGGCAGGCATGATCATCGCTCTCGACCCCTACATGACCCTGATAGATACCATCATTTTCTTCACGGTTTTCTTCATCACCCACTATGTGTCACTGAGCTCCATCAGCATATATGTGGCATTTTTCATAGAGACGGTGATAATGAGCGCGCTGTGCCTGGGACACTTTGGGAATATAACCTTTCCCCTTGGCATTGAGTGCGATATCTTAGCTTTTCTGCTCTGTGCTCTTGCGATCTTCGGTCACAGGGAGAATATCAAAAGACTCTTGAGCCATACCGAAAGAAAGACATACCTTACTCACAAAAAAGGAGAGGATAAATAATGGATATAGGTGTTGTAGGAGCAGGAAGCTGGGGGACGGCCCTTGCAAGGCTTCTTGCCTTAAAGGGACATAAGGTTACCATGTATTCAGCCATAGCATCCGAGATAGACATGCTGAAGGAGTTCCATGAGCAGAAGGAGAAGCTTCCGGGGGTGATCCTGCCGGATGATATGGTATTTACCACGGATCTGGCCATGGCTGTATCCGGAAAGGAGATGATCGTGCTGGCAGTGCCGTCTCCCTTTACCAGGAGCAGTGCAAAGAGCATGAGGGATCATGTGGATAAGGGAGGGCTTATCGTTTCCGTTGCCAAGGGGATAGAGGATGAGACCTTCCATACCCTCTCCGAGATAATAAAGGAGGAGATACCTCAAAGCGAGGTGGTTGTACTGTGCGGTCCTACCCATGCCGAGGAGGTGGGGAAGGATATGCCTACGGCCATAGTTGCGGGATCGAAGAATGAAGCTCTGGCACGTAAGGTACAGGATGCTTTCATGTGTGACACCTTCAGGGTGTATACATCGGATGACCCTTACGGTATGGAGCTGGGAGGAGCTTTGAAGAATGTCATAGCTCTGGCGGCAGGCATAGCGGACGGTCTTGGATTCGGAGACAATACAAAAGCAGCCCTCATAACAAGAGGGATACATGAGGTGGCAAGGCTCGGGGTCGCCTGCGGAGGCAGGAGAGAGACCTTTGAGGGTCTTACCGGGATAGGCGATCTTATCGTGACCTGTGCTTCAATGCATTCAAGGAACAGGAGAGCAGGCATACTGATAGGACAGGGTAAAAGCGCCGATGAAGCCATGAATGAAGTAAAGCAGGTGGTGGAGGGTGTTTATTCCGCCAGGGCAGCAGCGCATCTTGCCAGAAAGCATGACATCGACATGCCCATAATCGAGCAGGTAAACAGCATACTCTTTGAGGGCAAGGATCCTTCGGATGCACTGAGCGAGCTTATGAGAAGGGATAAAAAGAGCGAAAACTGATCCGGCTGTCAGTTTCTTATGCTTGCAAAGATCTCTCTGGCAAGCTCGGGTTTGTTCATAACATACAGATGGATGCCGTCAACGCCGTGGGACAGAAGGTCCTCGGCCTGCCTTATGGCATATTCCACTCCTGCACGTTTCATATCCTCATTATCGTCACCATGAGCTGCGATGATATCGGAAAGAGCCTTGGGTACCGAGGTTCCCGAAAGAGTCACTGTGGTGCCCAGCATTTTGGCGCTTGTTACGGGCATGATGCCTGCAGATACGGGAACGTCTATGGAGTGCTTTTTCATGTTATCCAGCATCCTGTAGAATACGTCATTGTCAAAGAAAAGCTGTGATATGAGGAAGGAGCAGCCTGCAGATACCTTTTTGGCCAGATTTATCATATCCTCCTCATAGGATACAGCTTCGAAATGCTTGTCGGGATAGCAGGCTCCGGCTATGGTAAAAGAAGGGTGCTTCTCCTTTATGAAGGAAGCCATGTCCGAAGCGTGGTAGAAATCCCTGCTGTTATATTCCTCATCAGTCATGTATGAGGGACGGTCACCTCTTAAGGCAAGGACGTTCTCTATGGAGTTTTCCTCAAAGGTCTTAAGGCCCTTCTCAAGCTTTTCTCTGGAGAATCCTACGCTTGTTATATGTGACAGCACATCTATGCCTATCTTATTGCGTATATAAGAGGCTACCTCCACTGCATGTCCTGCGTTGCTTCCGCCTGCTCCGTAGGTGACCGAAAGGAAGTCGGGAGCTATATCCGAGAATTCACTGATCTTGGAAAGCGTGGGTGCTATATCCTGATCCTTTTTGGGAGGGAATACCTCACAGGAAAAAACCGTACGACCGGATCCGTATTTGTCCTTGATACTGCTCATTTAAAGTCCTCCATAACTTGAAAATAAACTGTGAGTATCGTAACATAATGGGTGGATATCATGCAATAATACGGAGGCTTTTCAGGGACCTTGATATGACAAGGACATGATATTCAGAATATAAGGGGAAGGTTGACAATGAAAAGAATACTTATAGCAGATGATATGCCCACGGTACATGAGGAAGCAGCTGAGATAGCAGGGAACAGGTATGAGATATTAAGCTCCGATACCGGAGAGGATGCCCTCAAAAAGGCGGTTGAGAGTAAACCCGACGTCATCCTTCTTGATATGTACCTTGATGATGCGGATTCCGCGGATATCCTGCAGAAGCTCAAGAACAATCCTCAAACAGCGGACATACCGGTGATAATAACCGCATCGGATGCTTCCGTTATGACTATCAGCAGATATTACAATCTGGGGGCCTGTGACTTTCTCAAGAAGCCTTTTGTCGAGAATATCCTGTACAGAAAGGTTGATGTGGCATGCGCGTTGAAGGATGCGGGGCTTCTGGATCTGATCTGAATCGGAGTGGGATGTGAAAAAGACATTTGGAAAATGGTTTGGTCTGGACGTTCCCCTGGAGGAGGTATACTTTAATATCGCCGTAGCCTATCTGAGCATCATCTTTATCCTGATGATAATGTCCGGGATATATTTCGGCTTTGAAAGGAATTTCTATTATGTGATAGGCCTGGCAGGATTTGTTACGGCTTTCTGCATAGGTTACGTTACCCAGAGTCATAATTATCAAAGAGGGACCTTTGCCATAGCGATGATCTTAGAGGTCTTTTATTTTCCTGTCTCCTACATCATGGAGGGAAGGCTTCTTTCATTTGTCATCATATACTATTTCATTTCCGTGCTTATCGTCATCTTCGTGCTGAGGGGCAGGCTCAGGAACATGGCCTTTGCCATTTACTGTTTTTCCTGGGCAGGATCCGTTCTCTGCGTATATGAGGCACAGTATAAAGCAAGCGGATTCAATCTGTCCGACGTTGATTACGCCGTTGATATCATCATCCCGTTTTTTATCGTAGGCCTTTTTCTGTGTTCGGAGATCTATGCCCAGATCAAGCATTACGAGCATGAAAGCAGGATGGCTGAGGACAGCAGGGAAGAGGCGGATTATCTCGAGAAGCAGAAGGAAGTCTTTCTGATGAACATGTCTCACGAGATAAGAACTCCCATGAATGCCATAATGTCAGCTGCGGAGCTGATGGAAGCACAGGTTACGGACAGCGAGACCGAACAGAACATACAGTATATCATGAATGCCTGCAAGGCTCTGGTAGCCATAGTGGACGACCTGCTTGTCATATCCAAACAGGATGACAGGCGTATAGTGCTGGCGGAGAACTCTTATGATGTAAAGGAATTTCTTACAGAGATAATCAATATGATAGCCGTCAGGCTTATGGGAACCGGAGTGGAGTTCTATGTTTATATAGATCCGCTGCTGCCCAGGGGGCTTTACGGCGATGCCATGAGGGTCAGACAGGTCTTTATCAACATCCTTAATAACGCAGTGAAATACACGAGGACAGGACATATCTTCCTGAAGGTGGGGATGAAGGATATCACCGCCGACATGATCACTCTTCATGTGGAGGTTGAGGATACGGGCATAGGAATAAAAGAGGATAAGCTGTCGGGCCTCTTTGAGGATTATCTGAGAGTTGCCGATGATATCAATCAAAGCCTGAGGGCTGAGGGTACGGGACTGGGGCTTCCCATATCCAAAGCCATAATCGATGCCTGTGATGGGAATATCAGCGTTGATTCCGTATATAACAAGGGATCGGTGTTTTCTTTCGACATACCACAGAAGGTATCGGATATGGAGTCCATAGCTGATGTGGGGAACAGAGACGGCATAAAGATCATGATATACGATGAAGATGCCATGTTTACGGATATCCTCTGTATGACACTGAGGGACCTGAAGCTTTTCTATGAAACGGCCCATAACAGGAGAGAATTCAAGGAAATGGTCTTTACCGGATCCTTTACACATATCTTTATCTCACTGACCCTGTTTCCCGATCTGCAGAACATCGATCTGCCCGAGGGCATCAGGGTATTTATCATGAGGAAATACGGTGATGAGGACTACAGCGCCATTTCCGATTTTCCCAAGCTTACCAAGCCGTTAAGTGCCATCAGTCTGGACCGGGCTCTTACGGACTTCGAGCCTCGCGATACGCAGGAGAAGGGAAGACATGCAGAAAGCGACATCGATGAAGAAGACCATACCGTCATCAATGCGAGGGCTCTGGTTGTCGACGACAATCCTACGAATCTGATCGTGGCTGAACGTCTTCTTCGCAGGGAGGGATTTGATGTTGTCACGGCTGACAGCGGCAATATGGCTCTGGATCTGGTCAGCGCCATGAGATTCGACATACTTTTCATAGACTACATGATGACTGGGATGGATGGAGTGGACACATTAAGGGCCATCAGAAGGCTTCCCTTTGACTGGGCTGTATCGGTGCCCTGCATAGTCCTGACAGCAGATGCCCATGACGGAGCAAAACAGATGCTGATAAATGCCGGGTTTGACGATTATCTTCCGAAACCCATAAACATCAGTGAACTTGAATACATGATCAAACAATACATAACACCTACGGGGCATGGAGATACCGGGGATGATTAGCAGACGAATAAGGGAATTCAGGGAATTTCTTCTGGATGAAGACAAGGACCTTCAGGTAAGGCTTTTAAGGCTGGCAGGTTCCACAACTTTTGTGGGAACCCTTTCTGCCTTGCCTTTCTTCATGGCGGCAGGCTATGATCCTTCCATATACTGCGTTTCGGCCTTAACACTGATCCTGCTCATCGGCGAATATGCCCTGTTCTATTTTACGAGAAATGCCCTGTTTACATCCATTGTTTTCGTATATGTGATGAATCTGGTATTGTTCCCGCTTTTCTACGTATACAGCGGGGGGATGTACGGGGGAGTGGAGTTCATGTTCCTGTGCGGGATCATAGACACCATGTATCTGCTGGATGACCCATTAAGAGCTTTTTCCTGTGCCATATTTGTCATATGGTATATCTCGGTAATGACCTTTACGGGTTACAATCAGGATGTACTGCACAATATTCCCGTGGGCGTAAGCGTGGTGTTCAGCCATCTTATCGTCATGTTCTTCAGTATACTCAGCATACTTATAGCATTGGATTACGAATCCATCCTCCTTAAGATGAAGCACAGGAAAACGCAGGAGGCCGTTAATAAGAGTCTTGCCAGTACGGAGACCAAGAGCCGTTTTCTGGCGAATATGTCTCATGAGCTTCGTACTCCCATGAATGCTGTTTTAGGCATGAGCAGCATTATGCAAAGAAGCGACAAAAGCGGGGTGCTTGACGAGGAAATATCCATCATCAATACCAATGCCAGAGATCTGCTGGATACGATAAACAGCATACTGGATTACTCACGTCTGGATTCCCACAGATTCACATTGAATTATTCCCAGTTCGAACTGGGGAATCTTTTAAGGGATGTTATAGAATCCTGTGCAGTCAAAGCCGAGGAGAAGGATGTTGAGTTCATAGTGGATATCTCTCCGGAGCTTCCGAATATACTCTATACAGATGCGGAGCAGCTTGAGACCATCATCAGAGGACTGATAAACGATGCTCTGGATTCGGTAGACGATGGGCGGGTTTTCTTTAAGCTGGAGGGCGATTATTCTCCTGACGGCAGCAGGGCATGGTTTTCCGGAGAGGTTTCGGATACCGGCGGAGGCATATCCAAGGAGGATCTTAAGACCATATACTCAAGCTTCGAGACTTATGACTCGAGGCAGGACAGCAGGATCAAGAGAATGGGGTTGAAATACTCGGTATTTAAGGGGATCCTTGACATGCTGAACGGGAGCTTTGAGATCGAAAGCCTGGAGAATGTGGGTACCACTATCCACTTTACCTTTGAAGTATTTGTCATGGAGAAGGATCCCATCGCAAGCAGGATCATGACTCAGGGTAACAGGGCCCTGCTGTATATCACCGGTGAGAGAGGAGCCGAAAACATCGTCAAGACCATCAGCTCCTTTGGAGTGATAACGGACAGAGCATCCTATGCTGAGGAATTCACTCAGCTGTATCAGACCGGATATTACAGCTTTGTCTTTATTTCCGACAGGAATTTCCCTCAGGTTTCGGATGCTCTTGAGGATTATGACAGATCAAAGGTCTTTGTGATCTCCGACAGATCCGGCAGCCCCAGGGATTTCATGAACATACGCGTCATAAGAAGGCCCTTGTCCGCACTCAATCTTTCCGATGTTTTCTACGAGAGATGGGAGGAGATGGATAATACCAATCAGACCGGCGGGGAATTCACTGTACCGGAGGGCAGGGTACTGGTTGTGGATGATAACAGGGTAAACCTTAAGGTTGCAGAGGCTCTGCTGGCCAAATACGAGCTTGATACCGATCTGGTGGAGAGCGGCTTCGGAGCCATAGAGAAGATGAAGCTTAAGCAATACGATATGGTACTTATGGATCAGGAAATGCCCGGTATGGACGGCAACGAAACTCTTAGGATGATAAGAAACAATATAGTGATCCGCAGTGCCAAGAAGATACCGGTAATATGCATGACGGCAGATTCCTCCACGGATCTTCGTGACAGGATAGAGGGTACGGGATTCAACGATATCCTGCAAAAACCCGTAAAAGATACGGAGCTTGAAAGCTTGATCCTCATGTATATGCCGGACGAGAAGATAATAAGAAAATGATCAGGATCAATAAATATCTGGCCGAAAACGGCGGAGTATCAAGGCGGGAAGCAGACAGGCTGATAGAAAAAGGAGCAGTGACCGTTGACGGAGAGCCTGCCACAGTGGGCATGATGATCGATGAGGATAATTGCCTCGTATGTGTGGGCCAAAAGACCATAACAAGGAACTGCTCAAGGCATTATTATGCCCTGTACAAACCAGCAGGATACATATGCTCCGCTGTGAGACAGAGCAGGAGCGACAGGCTCTGCACAGACCTTATACATACCGATGCAAGGCTCTTTTGCGCCGGGAGGCTGGATAAGGATTCGGAAGGACTGATCCTTATGACCGATGACGGAGAACTTACGGACAGGATACTACGCTCCAGATACGGCCACGAGAAGGAATACATAGTGGAACTGTCCGCCTCCTGCGGGGACGATGTGATGGAAGCTATAGGCAGGGGAGGTCTTGATATCGGATGCGAGAGACTGACAAAGGCCTGCAGCATATCCCGTTTATCGGACAGGAGTTTTGATATAGTCCTTACGGAGGGCATGAACAGGCAGATAAGGAGAGTTTTTGAACTCTTCGGATACGATGTGATCTCCCTCAAACGGATAAGGTTCATGAACATAGACCTTACAGGACTGGACAGCGGAGGATACAGAGAACTATCAAAGGATGAGATCGATAAGATCAGGAAAACTGCAGCAGTATGAGCGAAGAAGGATATAAGGAAGAATATGCAAAGCTTAAGGACCTGATCCGTTATCATATGGACAGGTATTATAACGATGATGCCCCGGAGATAAGTGATCATGAATATGACACTTACATGCAAAGGCTCAAGGATATGGAGAGGGAGCACCCCGAACTCGTTTCCGATGATTCCCCTACAAGGATCATAGGCGGCAGTGCAAAGCGTACGGCAGGGGTCAGTGTTTCACATGATGTTCCCATGCTGTCCATCGAGGATGTGTTCTCCAGAGAGGATGTCATCTCATGGGTAAGAGAGGTCAAGGGAGTACATCCCGATGCACGGTTTGCCGTGGAGCATAAGATAGACGGTCTTTCCATGAGCATCAGATATCGTAAGGGAAGACTGCAGCTGGCGGAGACCAGAGGAGACGGACATATAGGAGAGGATGTTACAGACAACGCTCTTGTGATACCCGACGTTCAAAGGACTCTCGAGGGCATGGATACCGACATAGAGCTGAGAGGCGAGGTATATATGTCCCATGAGGACTTCGACAGGGTCAATGAGGCCATGGAACTGTCCGGCAAAAAGCCCTTTGCCAATCCAAGAAACTGTGCGGCGGGGACCTTGAGACAGCTGGATTCCGGAGTGGTCAGGGACAGAGGGCTGTCCATGTTCATATTCAATGTTCAAAGAAGTGAGGATCCCGCATACATGGAGAGCCATGTAAAGGGGCTTGATATGCTTAAGGCCATGGGAGTACGTACGGTACCTTCCATACTGTGCGAGGATGAGTCCGAGATACTTGATGCCATAGACAGCATAGGGGACATGAGAGGCAGTCTGCCATATGACATAGACGGAGCTGTGATCAAGATCGATCAGGTAGCATACAGGGATGACTTCCCGGCAGGATCGAAGTATTCCGCCGGTCATATCGCATATAAATATCCGCCTGAGGAAAAGGAGACTGTCATAAGGGATATAGAGCTTTCCGTAGGCATGACCGGACGTATCAATCCTACGGCTGTTTTTGATCCCGTAAGACTCTGCGGGACCTCCGTGTCCAGAGCGACACTTCACAATCAGGATTTCATCGACGAGCTTGGGATAGGCATCGGACGGACAGTACTTGTATATAAGTCAGGTGAGATCATCCCCAAAATCAAGGAAGTCATCATGGACAAGAATCCCGAAGGCTCTTTAGTATACCGCATACCCTCTGTATGCCCGGTTTGTCATCATGAGGCTGTAAGGGAGGAGGAGACTGCAGATATAAAATGCACGAATCCCACCTGTCCTGCCAAACTGACCAAGAGGCTTGTGAATTTCGTTGGCAGGGATGCTTATGATATCAAGGGCTTCGGAGCGGAATATATCAAGGCTTTGTCCGAGAGAGGGTATATACGGGATATCAGCGATATATTCCACCTTCGGGAAAAAAGGGATGAGCTTATAAGCGAAGGTATTATCGGCAAGGAGAAGAATACGGACAAGCTCCTTGATGTGATAGACGCCTCCAGAGCCAATCCTCCGTGGAGACTGCTTTGCGGACTGGCCATAGAGAACGTGGGCAAGACGTCAGCCAGGACCATAATGAAGCATTTCGGATCCTTTGATGCTCTCATGAGGGCAGACATTGAGGAGCTGAAATCCACTCAGGATGTTGGAGAGATCACGGCAGCATCCATTTATGATTATTTCAGGGATCAGGAGATAAGGTCCCTTATGGACAGACTTAAGGAAGCAGGTCTTAATATGGAGGAGGAGACCGGAGGCTGCGTGGACTCCTCCCTGTCGGGCAGAACCTATGTCATCACGGGAGACCTTAAGAATTTCGCCAACAGAGGAGAACTGGTTGATTATATAGAAAGCCGTGGGGGGAAGGTGGCCGGATCGGTCTCCAAAAAGACCTATGCCCTTATCAACAATGATCTTACGTCCAACTCAGGAAAGAATAAAAAAGCAAGGGAACTTGGCATTTTGATCATTTCCGAGGAGGAATTATTAAAGGGAGATAACACATGAGAAAATTTGCGGGTTCGTTAAACATGCTTGTACTGGATTACCTCGTGATCCCCATATGGGCGGTATTTTCCGCATTGGGGAATATGAACTGTGTTCCCATAATGCTCCCGGTGACGGTTATATTTCTCATATTGAATTATCTATCCACAAGGAGTGCCACAAGGATCTTTCTGCTTGATATCAATCTGGCTGCTGCATCGGTAGTCGGCATAATACTCAATTCTTTTCTTTATATCAGGTTCGTATATGCGGACGGTCTCGTGGTCACCAACATGGTGACTCTGATATTCGGGACAGTGCTGTTCATAGTTATGTTCTGCATATGCTGCCTTATATTCAAAACCCTCATGCATAAGAGAAACCGGCGGATAATAAGCCGGATGAGATACGGATATTATGACGATGATGAGGATGACGAAGAAGATGAAGAAGAGGATGATGAGGATGAGAGAGACTTCCGTCTTCCTGCTCTTGGAAGGGGAGGCGAAGAGGGCAGCGATGATGACAGCGGTGACGGGGATGATGAAGATCCTAAATTCTCGGGTCCGAAATTCAGAGTGGTAAAGAAAAAATAAAACATAGAAGGCGATCAAAGGGAGGATATGACATGAGCGATAAGGAAGAGGTTATGGAGAAAAAGGAAGAAGGAACATCAAAGAACAAGGAAAGGGATATCCTTGAGGAGCTGTTGAAATCCGAAAAGAAGGAAGTGAGATATGCAAGGATAGCTGCTTTCTTTACCTTCGGACTGTTCGTGATCCTGCTGGTGGTGGCGATAATCATCGTACCGAAGGTGGTGAGCACCCTGAACAATATCAATGATACGGTGACCTCGGCATATCAGACCATCGAAGGACTTGATGAGGTGATGGATAATATCAATTCCATGAGCACCTCCATAGAAAAGACCTCCGAAAACATGAATGATATGATCACCGATAATGCAACGGAGCTCACGGGGGCCGTGGAGAAGCTCGGCAGTATCGACTATGACGGACTCAATCAGGCTATTACCGATCTGCAGGACGCAGTGGGACCCTTTGCAACTTTCATGAACAGATTTAAATAAGCCGGGAAGGATAAGATAAGTATTCTTTAATGATACACGTAATAAAAGGCACCGCAGGGAGCGGCAAGACTACAACTGCATATAACCTGCTCTTAAAAAAGGCCAGGGAGCATGCCGGCAGGAACCACATACTTGTTGTGCCGGAGCAGTCATCCATTGAAGCTCAGAGGGATATCATCGACATGAGTCCCGGCCACGGGATAATCAACATCGATATCCTGAGCTTTAACAGGCTTGCCTACAGGATCTTTTCTTCCTGCGGCGGTGAAGAGTGCGATCTTATAGACGATTCGGGTAAGAATCTCATCATACGTTATATTGCCGATGAGGTCAGTGATGATCTGAGGGTACTAAAGGGAGAGCTCAGGAAAAAGGGATATATCACCGAGGTGAGATCCGTCATATCCGAATTCATGCAATATGGTATCAAGCCGGAGGATATTGACAGGATCGCCGAAGCCTCGGACAGCAGATCAAGATATCTTACGGCCAAACTCATGGATATCAAGCTGTTGTATGAGCGATTTGTGAGATATATGGGTGAGAGGTTCATGACAAGGGAGGAGATCCTTGTCAGGGCATCGGCTATGGCAGGTGAAGCGTCGTTCCTTAAGGATTCGACGCTTATATTTGATCAGTTCACAGGTTTTACCCCTGTGCAGTACACCTTCATAGAAGCCCTGTCAGGCATCTGTGCCGACATATATGTGACGGTGATGCTCCCTGAGGATGATAAAAGAAGTCTCTTTGAATTGGGAAGAAAAACCGTTTCTCATCTTGAGGATATAGCGGAGAAAAGGGGAGGCCTTGATATCATAGGTCTTGGGGACGATATGCGGCATGAGCACACCTCATCACTGTATATCCTTGGCAGGAACATTTTTAACACATCCTTGACCGGTAAGTCGGACGGTGACGGATGTGTGACCTTCTGTATGGCAGAGGATCCATACAGCGAAGTGAGAGATGTCATGAGAAAGATCTGTGATCTGGTACGCAACAGAGGCTTCAGATACAAGGACTGCGGCATCATCATGGGGGATCCGTCACTATACTCGGAAGTGATCAGTGATATGGCATCAAGATACGATCTTCCCGTATACGTGGACAGTACCAGACGGATAGGACTTAATCCATTTACCGAGCTTATCAGAGCCGTGATACTCATACTTAAGGAGGATCACTCCTATGATTCGCTGATGCATCTTCTTAGGACGGGGTTCACAGGCATTGACAGGGAGGATATCGATCTGGCAGAGAACTATATCCTCAAGCTTGGCATAAAGGGCAGGAGAGCATATGAGAAAAGCTTTACGGAGAGCTTTAAGGGTGTGGATCCCAAAGAGGTTGAAGCCTGCGAGAGGATAAGGATAAGGCTTAATGAGATACTGGAGCCCGTATTAAAGCTTAAGAACTCATCTACGGTGTCGGATATGACCGATGGACTCCTGAAGATATGTGAGACTTTGGAGATAAGACAAAAGCTTGATGATCACGCCGTGATGTTCGAGAAGCAGGGTATGATCGAGAAGTCCATGGAGTACTCAAGAGTATATGACATCCTTATGGGACAATTCGAAAACATGAAGGGACTCATAGGAGATCAGACAGTTTCCGTAAAGGAATACCTGGAGCTTTACGAGGATGCCCTATATGAAGTAAGGGTGGGAGTGATACCACCGCTGTCGGATGTGGTAATGGCGGGAGATATGACAAGAAGCCGTTTCTCCCATGTCAGGGCTTTGTTCTTTGTGGGCATGAATGAGGGAGCTGTTCCAAGGCCTTCGGCAGGAGGAGGTCTTATTTCCGACAAGGACAGAGAGCTTATAATGGAGACCGGGGTGGAGATCGCTCCGACAGCTGCTCAAAGTGCCGATACCGAGAGGTTTTATTTCTATATGAACCTTATGACCGGCAGTGACAGGGTCTGCTTCTCATATCCCGTGACTTCCCTTGACGGCAGCATCCAAAGAGAGTCCTACTTTATGAAGGAGGCCAGAAGAGTACTGGGGGTTAAGGAATCCAGTAAGGGAGGGGACTTTGATACAGTACTCTCACAGGATGAGATGCTTACACGTTTTGCCACAAGCCTCCGTGAGGATGAGGTTAGAGCTGCCCTTTACCTTAAGAGCCTTATGAAGAGTGAGGGTGATAAAAAGGAGAAGGCGTCCCTTGACCATATCACACGCAGACTCAGGATCAGAGACGAATATACTGAAAGGCTTGACAGCGAAGCTTCCGGCAGACTCTTCGGACAGGGCTTCATAGATTCACCTACGGAGCTTGAGAGATTTGCCGCCTGTCCCTATGAGCACTTCCTGCAATATGGACTCAGACTTACGGAAAGAAGGGTCTTTGAATTCGAGATGCGGGATGTGGGCATCATGCTCCACAAGGTGCTGGAGCTGTATCAGAGAAAGCTTTTCATGAAATCTCTTTCCTTTGGTGATGTCAGTGATGAGGTATCACAGAGGATACTGGAGGAAGCCGTCAACGATTCTGTTGATGCAAAGTACGAGATGCTCTTTGGATCCAGCGCAAGATATGCTCATATGAGAGACCGGCTTATACGATATGCCGCAAGAAGTGTAAAGACCCTCAGATTTCAGGCCGGGGCAGGAGATTTCAGGAGCGTATTTGCAGAGAAGAGGTTTGAAAGCTACGGATTGAAGGGGACCATAGACCGGTGTGACGAAATGGGGCTGGGCGATGAAGTCTTTGTGGATGTCATAGATTACAAGACCGGCAATAAAGAATTTGATCCTGACAGGATCTATTACGGACTGGATATCCAGCTTCCCATATATCTTAAGGCAGCCATGGAGCTTCGCTCATCATACGACGGGAAAAGGGTGAGGCCTGCCGGTCTTTTCTATTATCATGTGGACGATCCCATGATCGACGGAAACAGGGACTCTAAAAGCGAGTACATAGAGGAGCAGATACATAAGCAGCTTAAGCTTCGTGGGATAGTCAATTCGGACAAGAGGATAATAGAAGCCTATGACAGGACCATATCCGAAACAGGCAGATCCATGGTGGTTCCGGTAGGATACACAAGAGACGGAAACTTCTTGAAAGGCTCCGGGGTATATACGGAGGGAGAGATCGAATCCCTCATAGACCATACCGTGAAAACGAGCAGGGATCTCAGGGAGCAGATCCTTAAAGGAGAGGCCTCCAGGACACCGTATCTTCTGGGCAAAGAAAGCGGGTGCGATCACTGCGCCTATCGGACGATCTGTGACGGAGGAAAGAAGAGAGTGTTGAAAAAGCATGCTTTCCCGGAAGCATGGACCATGGGAGATAAGGATTGAATTACACCAGGGAGCAGAGAAATTTCATAGATGACAGGGGTAATAACATACTGGTATCCGCAGCTGCCGGATCCGGCAAAACGGCTGTCATAGTGGAGAGGGTATTACGGCTCATCATGGACGAGGGATATAAGGTGTCCGAGCTTCTGGTAGTAACCTTTACAAGAGCTGCCGCGGCAGAGATGCGGGACAGGATAAGGGATGCACTGATGGAGAAGCTTACATCTTTGGATATCACGCCGGATCAGAGGGAGCATCTGGAGGAGCAGATGAGCCTTATCTATACCGCTGACATCACCACCATAGACAGTTTCTGCCTGAATGTTGTTAGGAGCTTCTTCTGCATAACCGGGGCAGATCCTTCCTTCAGAGTGGCGGATGAGGGAGAACTCAAGCTTATCAGTGAGGATGTGATGTCTGCTCTTTTGGAGGACAGATATGCAGAAGGTGATAAGGGATTTATGGATCTTGTATCGGAGTTCTCCACCGGAAGAAGTGATTCCGATATAGTCGACGTGATACGGCAGCTGTATGCATTTGCCATATCAAGACCGGATCCCGGACAGTATCTTGAAAACATGGCAGCAGAGTATGAAAAGGCAGCAGAGGGAAAATTTGAAGATACTCTCTTCATGGAGGAGCTGTTAAGGCTGTATCGTAACAGGCTGGATCTTGCACTTGGATATCTTAAGGCAGCACTGCGGCTATGCACTCTTGAAGGAGGGCCGGAAGCATACGAAGATAACATATCCGATGATATGGACAAGATCGAAGCATTACGGACAAAGACAGATTATGACAGCATAAGAGATGCTCTTCATACTCTGGAATTTACAAGGCTTAAAACCATAAGGAAGACCGATCCCGTGGATCCATCTCTAAGGGACAGGGCAAAGTCGTACAGGGACAAGAGCAAGGAGATCATAGGGAAGGAACTGAGAGAAAGATTCTTCGAAAAACAGAGTTCGGATATCATTTTTGAGATGGAAGGCTGTCTGCCCCACGTCAGTATGCTGTCAGGTCTTGCCGGGGAATACATGGAAAGATATGCCGCGGCCAAGGAAGACAAGGGAGTCGTGGACTTTCAGGATCTTGAGCACATGGCTCTTCGCATCCTGTCGGACGAGGACACAAGACTTGGATTAAGGGACAGATATAAGGAGATAATCATAGATGAATACCAGGACAGCAACAGGATCCAGGAGGAGATATTCTCACTGATAGGCAACGGCCATGATTACGTGGCTGTAGGTGATATAAAACAGAGTATATACAGCTTCAGGGATGCCTGTCCCAGGCTTTTTGCAGATAAGGCGAAGAAGTACGGAGATCATGAGATACCTGACTCTAAGCTTATGCTGCTATCCAGCAATTTCAGGAGCAGCAGGGCTGTGACGGATTCGGTCAATCTGATATTCGAGAATATTATGACGGAGGGCACTGGGGGCTGTGATTATGATGAAACACAGAGGCTGAACTACGGTGGTCTGTATTCCCATGAAAGTGACATGTGGCAGACAGAATACCTCAGGATCAGCAAGGATGATACGGGCCAGAAGGAAGATCTTGTAAGAGAAGCCGAGGTTATAGCAGAGAGGATACATGAGCTTGTAGGGGTATGTGATATAGAAGACAGAAAAACTCATGAGGTCCATAAGTGCAGATACTCCGATATCGTTATCCTGTACAGATCACTTACGGGAGTCGGAGACGCATACAGTGAAGTCTTCGGGGCATGTGATATACCGGTGATCTTTGACTCCAAAAGCGGGTACCTGCTGTCTTATGAGATAAGGGAGATACTGAATCTCCTGACTGTCATGGATAATCCCAGGCAGGACATACCCTTGGCAGGGACCATGCTCGGATTCTTCGGGGGATTTAACGCCTCCGATATGGCATATATCCGGTCTTATGATCCGCAGGGAGATCTTTATGACAGTCTTCTTAAGGCCTGCGATGATACATCCATGCAGCAGCTTTCTGACAGGTGCAGGAAGTTCTCAGAGAAGCTTGATGCATACAGATCAAAGAGTCTGTACACATCCATACACGAACTCATAGGCGAGATCATAACAGACCATGGATATGATCATTATGTCCGGGCCATGGAGGACGGGGAGAGGAGACTGAATAACCTGAGGCTTTTGAAAAAGAGGGCTCTTGATTATGAATCCACAAGCTTCCACGGACTTTTTCGTTTCCTCAGATATATAGATAACATGAGAAAATATGATGTGGATTTCGGAGAAGCATCGGGAAGTGACGCTTCAGATTCCGTGAGGATCATGAGCATACATCATTCCAAAGGTCTTGAGTTTCCGGTAGTCATGGTGTGCGGTCTGGGTAAGATGATGAACTTTACCGATACCAGGGCAAAGGTGCTTACGGATGACGATCTGGGAGCCGGGTGCGATCTGGCACTCAGAGACCGGAGTATAAGGATCAGGACACTTATAAAGGCGGTTATCGCGGAAAAGAAAAAGAGAGCACTGGTAAGCGAGGAGATGAGGGTCCTCTACGTAGCATTGAGCAGAGCGGAGAATAAACTCATCATGTCCGGTGTGAGGCCCGGAGGCGACAAGGTTAAGGCAGATCCCTCCGATGCAGTATCACTTATGGAATTTGTGGACTGCGCCCTGGAAAGAGTGCCGGATCAGACTCTCATAGAGATAAAGGAAATAAATGATGCAGCAGTCGATGAGTCCATGGCGGATAAGGAGGCAGGAGCAGCCGGGGAGGCAGTGTCCCCCATAAATCGTGTCATGAAGCTTATGGACAGTGTGGATGACAAAGAGGTGGCAGAGCTTATTGAGGGTATGGACTACAGATATCCTTATGAGTCTGCCCTTAAGGTGCCTCAGAAGGTTTCGGTTTCCTATATCAAGCATGAGGCCATGGAGGAGAAGGGAGTATCCATAGTACCCGATGTCAGGGATGATACGGGCATACCTTCATCAGGTGCCTTGAGGGGAAGTGCGGTCCACACGGCTTTCGAGAATCTGGACCTTGGAATGACAGGAGACAGTGATCATATAACAGGGTTCATAAAGCTTCTGGTGGATAAAAAGAAACTTTCAGAGGAGAGCGCCGCATTTATCAGGGAGTCTGACATACAGGATTTCCTGGCCTCAGACATAGCACGGCGGATGCATGAGGCGGCTTTGGGAGACAGACTTTATCGAGAGCAGCCCTTCGTTATATCCGTCAAAGCCTCGGACATTGACCGGGGATATCCCGACAGCGAGAGAGTAATGGTACAGGGTATAATCGACGCCTTTTTCATGGAGGATGACAAGGTAGTGGTGGTGGACTATAAGACGGACAGTGTTTCCGATGAGCAGATCCTGATAGACAGATATCAGGCCCAGCTGGATTATTATGAGAGAGCGCTTAAGCAGCTTTTAGGGGTTGCAAAGTCCGAGAAGGTGATATATTCCGTGCATCTGTCCAAGGAGATACAGCTGCCATGAAATAGGCTGATGAAAATATCCTGCTTCGGTGAGACACGCAATATTTTTTTGCAAGGCGGGAAGCAGATATTTTCTGCTTGAAGTTTTTTCTCGGCTATGTGACTAGGAAAGTGCGCATA
>CAMOIV010000002.1 GCA_946616305.1 uncultured Lachnospiraceae bacterium
GGGCACGGGGCACGGGGGCGCAGAGCACAGAACACAACAGGGCGCAGAGCCGGCCGGAGTATTTATTCCCCGATACAGCGTTCGAAAGATAACGGACCAAATGTTATATGGCTTATACAGGAGAGAGAAAACCATGGAGATATCATCACGTAATCTTAACCTCAGGCAGATCACCGACAGCGGGCAGTGCTTCAGGATGGTGATGGAAGGAGAGGACAGGGCCTTCGTTACCGCTTACGGCAGAAGACTTACGATAGAGGACAAGGGGGAGGGACGCTTTGATTTTTCCTGCAGCAGTAAGGAGTATGAAAGCATCTGGAGATCTTATTTTGATATGGATACGGATTACTCTGAGTATATAGGGGCCATAGACAGGAAGGACGGATTCCTGATGAAGGCGGCTGAATACGGAGAGGGTATCCGCATTCTGAGGCAGGAACCCTTTGAGACTCTTATAAGCTTTATAATCTCACAAAGAAAAAATATCCCCGCCATAAGATCATCGGTGGAGAGATTATGCAGGCTTGCCGGGAATAAAATATCTGGCGATATCTATGCTTTTCCGAAGCCTGAGGCAATATGTGCACTTTCTGACGAGGAACTGTCAGGATGCTCTTTGGGATACAGGACTGAGTATGTAAGAGAAGCGGCAGAGGGGGTATCCTCCGGCAGGATAGACCTTGATGGGTATTACAGTCTTTCCGACGACGAACTAATGGAAGAACTGATGTCCATAAAGGGAGTGGGGCGCAAGGTCGCAAACTGCGTTATGCTTTTTGCTTACCACAGGATAGGAGCCTTTCCGGTAGACGTATGGATCGAAAGGATCGTCGACAGGTATTACGAAGGTCGTTTCCCCGCGGAGAAGTATGAAGGCTTTGCAGGCGTAATGCAGCAATACATGTTCTTTTACGGGCGTGGAGCAAACCGGGAATGATTTGGCATATCGCCTGTTATCTAAGATCTCACGTCATTGGAAATCCGCATTCATGCAAGGTGCCGGTATACACGGATCTACACTGAATAAGATAAGATCGGGATAAATGGCCGCACAATACCTTACCCTGTAAAACAGAGTCATGACCACGGCAGAGCAGTACGATGTACGCCTTCAGATGCTTTCTGACGCGGCAGTCTATGAACTTTCAGGGGATCACATATGGATCGATACGATGGTTCCTACAGGAGCTGTAGCATAGAGTGCAGCAGCTGTTGCCTTGGGCAGGTTAACGCAACCGTGAGATCCGTTGTGCTGATAGATGGTTCCTCCGAATGAACCTCTCCAGCTTGCATCATGCAGACCATAGTTGCCTGTGAAAGGCATCCAATAGGTAACATATGCAGAGTAGTTAGGACCGCGCAGTGTACGTCCCATCTGCTTACCATAGATCTGGTAAGTACCAAGGGGTGTATCGTGATGTGCAGAAGAATTACCCGTAACGATGTCGGACACTATGGAAGGTGTACCGTTCACATAGTAGGTAAGCTTCTGTGAAGAAATATTGATATCGATGTAAGTCTGTCCTGCTGCCTGAGCTTCTGCTACAGGCTCTGCAGGTGCTTCCGAGATAGCGGTATCAACCGGTGCAGGAGTCTCGACAACTGCAACTGCTTCGGGAGCGGGAACTGCTGCAACCGTCACAGAGGGAACGTGAGCGGGATCAACAGTACCAAGAGTTATTAAAGTTGTGAGGTAGTTTACTTCATTTGCCTGATTGAGAGAAGTCTGTCCGGGAACATCATACATGAGAGCAAGTGCCGATACGAAATTGCAGATAGCGCCCTGATCGGGAAGGAAATTGCCTGCCGCATCAACTGCGAAGGTTCCGTCTGCATTCTTCTGAAGAAGAGATGTCATGGCATTGGCATCCACATTGAAATGAGCCTGGGCACCTGCCGGTATCTGATATGAACTGAAATCATATACAACAGAGGCCACGCCCTGAGCTTTTACTTCCTCCTGCGGAATAAGTACAGCTGCAAAAATCAACAGTGCTGATGCTAATGTCATTAAAACCTTTCTCATGATGTTCTCCCTCTACGCTCACAAAGAAAATTTGAGTTACATAAAACACTACATATTATAGAAGAAAACATACCGGTTGCACAACCACTAGATATGGTATAAAAAAAATTTTGGGTTATATATACAGATTTCAACCTGATGGTGACAAGTCGATTGTTAAAATAGTATAATCCAAAAGTATCATTTTGATCACAGGATCATAAGATAAGGATAAGAGGAGTAAAACATCATGGCATTACTTGAGATAAAAGATCTTTGCGTTTCCGTTGAGGATACGGAGATCCTGAAGCACATCAACATGAGCATCGGCAAAGGAGAGACCCACGTACTTATGGGGCCCAACGGTGCAGGGAAATCGACATTGGGAAATGCTCTTATGGGTAATCCGGCATATACCATAACGAGTGGTAGTATTTATTTCATGGGACTCGATATCAAGGAGGATTCTCCCGATAAGAGGGCCAAGGCAGGGATGTTCATGTCATTCCAGAATCCTCTTGAGGTGCCGGGGATAACCCTTTCCTCCTTCATAAGAAATGCGATCATGCAGAAGACAGGAGAGAAGATCAAATTCTCCCAGTACCGCAAGGAACTGGCAGCGAACATGGAGATCCTGAATTTTGAGGAGAGCTATAAGGACAGGGATCTGAACGTGGGCTTCTCGGGAGGCGAGAAGAAAAAGGCGGAGATACTTCAGCTGCTTATGTTAAAGCCTGCATTTGCCATCCTTGACGAAACTGATTCGGGGCTTGATGTGGATGCTGTAAGGACTGTATCCGCAGGCATAGAGGAATACCAGAAGAATGAAGACGGAGCACTGCTCATAATAACTCACAGCACCAGGATACTTGATTCCCTTCATGTGGATCATACCCATGTGATAGTAAAGGGAGAGATAGTGGCCAGCGGAGATGCTTCCCTTGTGGATGAGATAAATGAGCACGGCTTCGAGAAGTACATAAACGAATAACACAAGTTGTGATTAACAGGATAAAGACATGGAAAAAGAAAGAACACAGGTAGATGACATAGACAGAAGCCTGTATGACTTCAGGTATGAGGAAAAGGACGAGGATTTCTACAGAGTCAAGGAAGGCCTCACTCCTGAAATCGTGCGGGAGATATCCAGGGAGAAGAATGATCCGGACTGGATGCTGGATTTCAGGCTTAAGAGTCTTGAGATATATGATTCACTGAAGGTACCTGACTGGGGACCGGATATATCGGGCCTTAACATGGACGACATCGTGACCTACGTAAGGCATAAGACCAAGATGCAGGCTACATGGGATGAGGTGCCGCAGGATATCAAGGATACATTTGAAAAGCTGGGTATACCGGAGGCTGAGAGGACCTCTCTTGCCGGAGTGGGAGCCCAGTATGATTCGGAGCTTGTATATCACAATGTCAAGGAGGAAGTGCTTGCACAGGGAGTGATATATACCGATATGGAGTCGGCTCTTAACGGTGAGTACGAGGATATGGTGAGAGAGCATTTCATGAAGCTGGTACCGCCTACGGATCATAAGTTCGCAGCCCTCCACGGTGCGGTGTGGTCAGGAGGATCCTTTGTGTACGTGCCTCCGGGAGTTAAGGTCGAGATCCCGCTGCAGTCTTATTTCAGACTCAATGCCGCAGGCGCGGGACAGTTTGAGCATACACTGATCATAGTTTCGGAGGGGGCAGATCTCCATTTCATAGAGGGCTGTTCGGCTCCGAAGTATAATGTGGCCAATCTCCACGCAGGCTGCGTTGAGCTTTTCGTCGGTAAGAATGCGAGATTACGCTATTCCACCATAGAGAACTGGTCGAAGAATATGTATAATCTCAATACGAAACGCGCGTTATGCGAAGAGGGCTCCACCATGGAGTGGGTTTCGGGCTCCTTCGGATCTCACGTTTCCTATCTTTATCCCATGACCATACTTAAGGGTAATGATTCCCATTGCGAATTTACGGGGATAACCTTTGCGGGGGCCGGACAGAACCTGGATACCGGTGCCAAGATGGTCCATGTGGGAGAGAGGACATCCTCTTTCATCAATACGAAATCCATATCCAAGAGCGGAGGGGAGAGTACCTACAGGAGCGCAGTGGTGATCCAAAACACAGCAAAGGATTCCAAGGCCTCAGTTTCGTGTACTTCTCTGATGCTTGATGACAGATCGAGATCCGATACGATCCCGGCTATGGACATAAGGACGAATCAGGCCGATGTGGGACATGAGGCCAAGATCGGAAGGATATCCGATGATGCGGTTTTCTACCTCATGAGCAGAGGTATATCCGAAGAGGATGCAAAGGCTATGATCGTATCCGGATTTGCCGATAATGTCTCAAAGGAACTGCCTTTGGAGTACGCTGTGGAGATGAACAACCTGATACAGCTGGAGATGAAAGGAGCGATAGGATGATGAGGATAAATAAGATCAAGTCGCCCACCTGGAATTTCCTTAAGATAAATGACACATGTTACGATGAAAAGATCACCCTGAACGGGAGCGGAAGGGCAGTGGTTGAAAAGATCCCTGCCGGAGTGATAATAGGGAATGAGTCCTGCGAGGGCTGCAAAGGCTGCGATATAGCGGATACCGGCAGCGTAAGGGCAGTAAAATGCGGAATGGGAGAGGAGGCGGATGCTTTCTTCCTCAAGGCAAGTAAGGAATCCCTTATGATCAGAGCAAAGGCCGGAAGAAGGATCACAGAGCCAGTGAATATCCGTTATATCATGGAAAACGGTGATTCCAATGCAGACAGGGTGGAGATCATAGCCGAGGAGGGCAGTGAGCTGGTTGTGATCATGGATTATTCCTCCATCAAGTACAGTGCCGGCGGCTTTCTTGGCATACAGACCAGGATACATCTGGCAAAAGGGGCCAGACTTCATCTTGTAAAGGTGAACCTTCTGGGAACCGGATTTACCTGCATGGACGACATCGGAGTAGCGGCAGAGGATGATGCAGGATTTGAACTTACCAAGCTGGAGCTTGGGAGCGGTAAATGCTATACAGGAGTTATGGTTGACCTTAAGGGGCGAAAGTCCTCATTCAAGGGAGATGTGGGATATCTGTGTCTTGAAGACAAGCTTCTGGATATGAATTATCATATCTCTCATCACGGCAGAAAGACAGTATCCGATCTGCAGGTCAAGGGTGCCTTAAGGGATGATTCGCAAAAGACGTTCAAGGGCGTCATAGATCTTATTCACGGCGGGAAACAGGCTTCG
This sequence comes from uncultured Lachnospiraceae bacterium, assembly GCA_946616305.1. Classification (GTDB taxonomy): domain Bacteria; phylum Bacillota; class Clostridia; order Lachnospirales; family Lachnospiraceae; genus NK4A144. Next base: position 5,253 of record CAMOIV010000002.1, read on the forward strand.
GGAAACGAGCTGGAGGATGTGCTTTTGCTGTCGGATAATGTGGTGAATAAGACCTTGCCTGTCATACTCTGTGACGAGGATGATGTGGAGGGAGCCCACGGTGCCACCATAGGAAGGCTTTCTTCGGACATGAAGTTTTATATGCAGACAAGGGGATTTACGGAGCACGAGGCTGAGCTTACGGTGACAAAGGCCAAGCTTAATTCCGTCAGGAATCTTATCCCGGATGATAATATACACGGACGTATACAGTATTTTATGGAGGAGGCTTTTAAGGAATGAGCAATATCTTAAAGAAGGACTTTCCGGTGTTTGAAAAAGCTCCCTGCGTATATCTGGATTCTGCAGCTACAGCACAAAGACCCTATGTGGTCATAGATGCCGTAAAGGAGTTCTATGAGACGATGAACGCCAATCCTCTTAGAGGGTTGTATGAACTCTCCATGGCGGCGACACAGGCTTATGAAGAGGCCAGAGAGTGTGTGGCGGACTTTATAGGAGCCGGGAGCCCGGGTGAGATCATATTTACCAGGAATGCAACAGAGTCTCTTAACCTGGTGGCATACAGCTATGCTCTTAATTTCCTCAAAGAAGGAGATGAAATAGTAACAACAGTTATGGAACATCACTCCAATATGCTGCCGTGGCAGATGGCAGCAGAAAAGATCGGAGCGAAGCTTATCTATCTGGAACCCGGGGAGGATGGTACCATAACCGAGGAGGAGATGGATAGGAAGATATCTCCGAAATGTAAGCTGATAGCTGCAGCTCATGTGTCGAATGTCCTGGGATGCATAAATCCCATAAAGGAGCTGGCGGACAGAGTACATAAGAACGGCGGCGTGATGGTGGTTGACGGTGCCCAGTCGGTTCCGCACATGGAGGTGGATGTCAAAGAGCTGGGAGCTGATTTCCTTGCCTTTTCGGGACATAAGCTCATGGGGCCTTTCGGTATAGGAGTTCTGTGGGCAAAACGTGAGCTGCTTGAAGCCATGCCTCCTTTCCTAAGAGGCGGCGAGATGATAGAGTATGTGTCACTTGATGGTGCGACCTGGGCTGAGCTGCCTCATAAATTCGAAGCCGGGACAGTCAATCCTTCGGGAGCCTATGGTCTCATGAAGGCTATAGGATACCTTAAGGATGTAGGCTTTGACAGGATAAGGAAGATAGAGGATGAGCTTACCGCCCGTATATTTGACGCCTTCTCGGAAATGGAGTATATCCATATATTGGGATCCGATGATCCGAAGAAGCACACGGGGATCGTATCCTTTACCATAGACGGGGTCCATCCTCATGATATATCGTCGATCCTTGACTCCGAAAATGTTGATATAAGGGCAGGACATCATTGCGCTCAGCCGCTTATGGAGTATCTGGGTGTGATGAACACGGCCAGGGCTTCCTTATATCTTTACAATGACGAAGAAGATGTGGATGCATTCGTAAATATGATAAGAAAAGTCAGAGGGATCATGGGATATGAGTCTTAATATATACGGAGAGATACTGAACGAGCATAATATACGGCCTACTCACAAGGGAAACATAGCAGATGCTACCATAAGGCTTGAGGGCAAGAATCCTACCTGCGGTGATGATATATATCTGGAGCTTAAAGTAGGAGAGGACGGCACTATAGAGGACGGTGCCTTTAACGGTTCCGGATGTGCCATATCCCAGGCCTCCGTTGATATCATGATCGACCTGATCATAGGGGAATCAAAGGAGCGGGCTTTGGAGCTGTGTGAGAAGTTCATGAAGATGATCCGAGGGGAGGCCTCCCCGGAGGATCTGGATGAGCTGGATGAAGCAGCTGCCCTGAAGGATATCTCACATATGCCGGCCAGAGTAAAATGCGCAGTGCTCGGATGGCACACAATGGAAGAAATGCTTAAAAAAACAGATGACCTTTGAAGGTCATCTGTTTTACAGTATTCTGTCATATATCCGTCAGACTTCGGAATTGAAAATGCTGGATAAGGACGATGATCCCGAATTATGAGAGCCGGTTGCATCGTAACTGCTGTATTTCGAGGACATACTTTCTGCAAGGGAGGATATGAGGCTTGCCTTATTCTCCACTACGGAAGCATATGAACCGGATCCTGTGAAAAGAGTCTTTATGGTGCCGATTGATGCCTTCTTGAACTTATCCTCATCTATCGTTAACTGTCCCTCATTACCATCGGAAGTATCCGATGTGATGCCTACCTGTGAGAGGAGATTGGCATTGGTACTTGTGGTCTTGATGAGAGAAAGAGCTTTCTTGGCCATGGACGAACCGTCATCATATGATGCTGCATTCTTTACGGTGGAATTGTAATTATCTATAAAGCTCTTAACCTTCTCATATATCTTGTCCATGTCATAGGAAGAGCTCTCCTTTGTGCCGTCTGAATAAGTGACCTCAAAATCACCCTTTCCGTAGAGGGCGGGATCGCTTACTGCAGATGCAGCATCCTTAAGGGAGGATGCATAATTCTTAAGCCTTGAGTTCTTTGAGTTTGCAGCTTTGACCTCATCGGAATCGGTCTCGTTCTGCTTCTTGTAATAAGCCTTCAGGAGCTTTCCATAACTCCCGTTTTTGATACTTGCGTAATCACTCAGAACACCGGAAAGACCGGCTGACTGTGTGGTATTGGCAGTGCTTCCGAAGAAATTTGAAAAATCTATAGATGACATAGTGCTATCTCCTTATATCTGAACGTACTTCCGTGTACAACATCCTACATATTCATTATCGGCATATATGGGGAAAAAAGCAACCCTCATTTTCCGAGATAAAACGTGGTCTTAAAGACCTCGGGCTTCATGTCGGAGATCTGAAATGTCAGTGTATCGACACCTGATACATTTGAGAGGGCAAGATCGATGGAGTTTATCTCATTCTTAAACTGAGAGGGGGTAAGTCCTTCTTTCAATTCGTATATGAAATCAACGCACTCAAAGCCATGCCTTTCGGAATAATACTTCCTTAAGGTCATCTTTGATATGACGGTTCCGTAACGGGTCGATAAAAAATCGGACGCTATTTTTGCGTACTTTTCGGCGGAATCATCGTCTTCAGCCATTATGACGGGAAGGCGGGATCTTTTATCTGCCCGCCCTTTTTTCTTTTCTTTTTTCTTTTCCGCCTTGCTGTGTTTGGTTTTCTTCCTGACCTTGACCCTTTTGTTATCTGCCGGGGCTTCTCCCTTCATAAGATACCTGAAGAGCAGGAGCATCAACAGTATGAAGGCAGCTGCTATCAAAATCGGGATAATGTAATCATTCATATTTCAGGTAGACCGTCCTTACCGCCTGCGGGGACCATTCCGAGGTGATCAATCCTCATCGTCCCCTTCATCTTCATCTTCATTGCCCTCTGAAATGACATTCAGGTGATATGCCATTTTTCTTTTCCTCGTTTGTATATAAAAGATCAACTATACATCACAGTATATCATAATCCTATAAAACCATTACTGCTTGCTTTTTATATACCTATATACGTATTATGATAACGTCAGGCTATGTTGATTAAGGGCATAACATGTATTATTATAAATATATACAAAATATCAGTTTTAAGGAGGGTCTATGGCAAAATTCAAGATTCTTTTCATATGTGATAATACATCCGTTACCGACAGCCTGTTTAATGCATTGAACAATGATTATCTTATATTGACTTGTTCCGGGAAACAGGAGGATATAGATAATCATCTGGAGGTAGTATCGCCTGATGTGTTTCTGATGTACGCTTCGGAGTCTCAAAAGCCTTTTTACGAGACGATAATCTCCTTTAAGAGAAAGTTGACTCAGAAGGAGATCATCATGGGGGTTGTGGGTCAGGGGGCCGATTGCGCCGCATTCCAGAGCGCATCTACCAACATGGCAGATATGGAAATGCATGTGCCTCTGAATATGGAGGAGATAAGGTCCAAGATCAACCGGCTTATCGAAGAGCGGGAGATCATGAAAATGGATCGTGAACTCTCCACCGGTATCAATGAGGCTGCGGGAGTCATGGAAAGCAGGAAGAAGATACTGGTGATCGACGATGACAAGCTGATGCTCAAGGTCGTAAAGGAGCAGCTTCAGGATGAGTATGATGTTGCTGCAGCCATCAGTGGCAGCGCAGCCTTCAAATATCTGGAGACCAAGAAGGCCGACCTTATCCTGCTGGATTTCAATATGCCGGTAGAGGACGGCCCGACGATACTGAAAAAGCTCCATGCGACGCCGGAATATGCCAAGATACCGGTTATATTCCTAACAGGTGTTACGGAAAAATCCAAGATAGCGGAGGTTGTGGCGTTAAAGCCGCAGGGTTATATGGTAAAGCCCATAGACAAAGAGAAGCTTCTGGGAGTGTTGGATAAGTTTTTTGCCGTGAAATAAGGAGAGTATACCGCAGGGCAGATTGTTTTATTTTTATAATTGACACCGTATAGTTGAGGTGTTAATATATCATTTGCGTCACGAAAAGTGACAGGCGGAAGTGTCGGAACTGGCAGACGAGCAAGACTAAGGATCTTGTGAGCAACGCGCTCGTGTGGGTTCAAGTCCCATCTTCCGCACATGTAAAAGAAAAGAGCTGAGGCTAATGCCCCAGCTCTTTTCTTTTATCAGGGCTTCGTCGGTCGGTTCGGCGGGAGACTTGGGGACGGGGTTAGGGGTTCATTTTGGAATGGACCGCTGACCCCGTCCCGGGGGTTCATACACAGACAGTCTATTTTTCACTATTGAGAGCCTCCATATATCCGGCTGTTATAATGCCGGCCGGTAATGCCACGATCGCTATACCGAACAGGGAGGATATCATTGTTATGACACGGCCTGCCGTTGTAACGGGGTATATATCACCGTAACCAACGGTGGTAAGGGATACAGTAGCCCAATATATGGCATCAAAAAAGGTTTCAAATGAGTCACCTTCGATATTAAATATTATAAGGGCTGATACTACGATGTACACAGTTATGAAAGACCATGGCAGTATTCCTTCAGAATGCTTTGCTCTCTTCCAGCACAGGGATCAGTTCAAAAGGCGCATCTACGGGATGGGTTTCGATCTCGTTTTGTATGCATAAAAGAGTTTGATAGGTTTTGCGGGCTGATTCATTGAGGCTGTCCATGTATTCTTCCTCAGAGGCAAAATCATCCCGATCCACATAGTTCTCAAGCCTTCCGTATGAATAACCGTCCTTTGTTATGCCAAGGAAAAGTGATTCCATGTCTATATCAAAATGTTTGAAGGCAGCATAAATTCCGACTGCATCTGCCACCAGTTCATCACGGATGGCATCTGTCTTTTCAGGATACAGACGTCTGCATATGAAATGAGTGCATTCATGGTAGAGTCTTATAGTGTGTGAATAAGAAAGCCAGGATGTGTCGTCAAATCCAAGCATAGATGCTTTTATATTACTGTAGGGACCGTATGACAGTACGATCAGGGCATCCAAATAATTACGTTTATCCGCTGTAAAACGTTTGAATTCCGCATTCCAATTGGGTTTCGGGTTTCCGGCCTCGCAAGACTCTTTAAGAAATACCTCCTTATGTGCATCTATACGCCGCCAGTTGATCACACCGTCAAGCATAGATGCGCCTTGTGTAGGGGGAATCTCTACAGACTTGCATTTATGAGCCATGATCTTTAGAAAAGTGACAAAGTCTGACCGCTCATGAAGCGTGATGATCCTGACCTTCCCGGAGGGTGTATCCATATATTCGTCGGTATCCAGATCATTTCCGGCAAAATGATCAAGGGTTTTATTCGCCGGATCCTCACCCATCCTGACTATTTGGTTATATTTATCCTGTGCATCGGTATCATCAGGGTCGATATACAGCTGCATATATGTCTCTGCGAGATTCCTGATCACCATATCTTTATCTGCATGTCTCGTATGATCAATGTTCATTTTTTCAATCCTTTTACAGGCCATTACGGAAACTTCTCTTAGATTCTATCAGTTATCTCTTAAATCTGCATCCGGACTTTTCAATTGTGATATTGATCATGCAGTACCTAATATAGTTTCAATATAGTTCTTCATGCCGAATTTCGTCTTATAAAGAGTTTACCGGTTACTGGATGATTTGTGATATCATAAATTAACAGAGATATGTTTGGAAAAAGACGTGAAGACAAAATCAACATGATGAAACAAAATACGGTAATGAGGATACTGGTTATCAGCATTGCCTCTTTCATCATGGCGTTAAATATCAACACCTTCGTAAACACCGGCGGCCTGCTGCCTGGAGGTGCAAGCGGTCTGACTCTTCTGATACAGGAATCCGCCCGTACCTTTCTTGGTATAAATCTTTCCTACACCCTGATCAACCTGCTGATAAATGCCGTGCCTGTGTACATCGGTTTCAAATACATAGGCAAAAGATTTACGCTCCTGTCCTGCTGGGTGATACTGCTGACAGGTATCCTTGCGGATGCCCTTCCCCACTATACCATTACCCACGATCTACTGCTTGTCAGCGTATTCGGAGGGCTTATAAACGGAGCGGCGATCAGTATGTGCCTGCTGATGGATGCTACCAGCGGCGGCACGGACTTTGTGGCAATCTACGTTTCCGAAAAGACAGGGATAGATTCATTTAACATTCCTCTGGTGCTCAATGCCTGTATCCTTACCGCAGCGGGACTTCTTTTCGACTGGAACAAGGCACTGTATTCCATTATCTTTCAGTTTGCTTCAACCGCGGCGATCCGCACCCTTTACCATAAATATCAGCAGGCAACCCTGTTCATAGTGACAAACAGGCCCAAAGAAGTGTGTGAAACCATATCTAATATAAGCAACCATGGCGCAACCATCCTTGAAGGCGAGGGTTCATATGAGCATTGTGAACGAAGCATTGTATACTCCGTAGTATCAAGCTCCGAATCGGGGCGTGTCCTCACCGCCATAAGGGAAGCCGATCCAAAAGCCTTTGTTAATGTCATAAAGACCCAGCGGGTCATCGGAAGATTCTATCAGCGTCCCGCAGATTAGTAAGGTATAATATATCAGCTTTTAAACTTCTTCATATCCATGAGATTGGCCCGTTTCGCCACTACTGCCGTCACCACCGCATCACCGGTGACATTGGCGCATGTCTGCATCATTCCGACCAGCGGATAAAGCCCCATGATAAGGCTTATAGACTCGGCCGGGATACCTATCTGGGGTACAAGCAATGCTATGCATACAAGATTTCCACCGGGCACACCGGGACTTCCCAGTGACAGCAGTATGATGGCAATAAACAGTGACAGAATCACGCTTCCGGTTACCTTTATATCAAATATTTTTGCAAAGAACAGCGAGGATATGATCAACGATATGCAGCTGCCGTCCATATTTATGGTAGCTCCCAGCGGAAGGGTGAATGAATAGATCCTGGGTGAGACACCCATCTCATCACACTGTTTAATCGATGAAGGCAGTGCTGCGTTGCTGGAGGCAAAGGTAAAGGCCGAAATCATCGCAGGATAATACTTTCCGAGGAAGTTAAATGGATTCAGTCCCGCAAAGGTCATAAGAAGCAGATAAATGACTATCATCAGAAGATCGCCGAAATATATGACCGGCACCCAGACGAATACATGGGTGAAATCCTTAAGATCCATGGCTGCCATCATTTTTGCCATTGAGCAGAATACAACCGGAGGAATGAAAACCACTATGGCCGATGTGATCTTTGAAAAGATAGCATTCATTACCGCAAGCAGTTGCCTTGCCAAGGGATATTTCCTTGACAATGCTGAAGCTGACAGTCCTAATATCACAGCGATAAATATGATCTGAAGCATATCGGATTTCTGGAACGGAGTGATTATATCGGTGGGAACGATCCCTACTAAAGTATCCTTAATGGAGATACTCACTTCTTCCCCCTTTGAGAGCGTATCCGCAGCAGCTTCGGCGGAAACCGCCGCTTCAAGGCTCCTGTCACCTATAGGAAACAGACTGTATGTCACATAACCCACGCAGATAGCTATGATGGAAGTAATGACATACATTACCATCACCTTCACTGCTATCTTTCCGAATGCTTTGATGTCTCCAAAGTCCGCGATACTGGACGCAATGGAAAAGAATACAAGCGGAGCGACTATAAACTTAAGAGAATTCATGAATATAGTATACACAGGCGCGAATATATTATTGCTTATCGCCCCTGAAACCTCCGCAGGGAAAGCATTATGCAGGATAAGTCCGGTCGCTATGCCAAGAAGAAGCGCAACGATGGTATATACCAGTCCCGCATAGTGCGACTTCTTAACTTTGATCAAAACCGAATTCACATCATCGCTGTTTTTTATCTCGAGATTATCCCCGAGGATCTTATTAACAAGCTTTCGCAGGGCGGCATTTGCCTCTTCGTCATCCTGTTCGAACAAAATATCCTTCTCGATATCGGCTGCCTCAAACGGCTTTCCCTTTGCCTTAAAGGATATATCCACGTTTCCCAGCACTCCTGCCACACTGATCTTTATCCTTTCACTGCTGTCTGAAGCATTCATGATCAGCTTTGCAAGAACCTCTTCCGATGTCAGAAGGGTCTTTGCGATCTCTTTGGATGCAAGTTTTCTCTTTTTCAGAGCTTCCCTCAGGAAGTCTATTGCCTCCGGAATATTCTCCGGAGCACAGTCCATACTGTAATTAACGCTCATTTTTCTTCTCCTTCTTATTTTTTATAGTGAAAATCAGATGGTATGAAACTTGTCATATCTGTATTAAACAACAACCTGATAAGCCATGCTATGAAAAACAGAACCAGGATCGGAAGCAGGCAGGATGTGACTATCATCACTGCAACAGCTTCGATAAAACGGCTCAAAAGTCCGGTAACATAGTCAACCACCGTTCCGGACGCACTTTCTATCCATGACATAAACTTATCTACTCCAGTTTCATCCTCATCGACTATGCTTATCCTGTCGGAATCGGTTAGAGTCTGCTCTATGCTGTCCCGGTAATTATCATATATGATCTCTGCGAGATTCCTGATCACCATATCTTTATTTGCATGTCTCGTATGATCAATGTTCATTTTTTCAATCCTTTTACAGGCCATTACGGAAACTTCTCTTAGATTCTATCAGTTATCTCTTAAATCTGCTACCGGACTTTTCAATTGTGATATTGATCATGCAGTACCTAATACAGTTTCAATATAGTTCTTCATGCCGAATTTCGTCTTATAATTCATGTTGTGACATTGACCGGCCTTACATGTGATATAATCCAGAAAAAGGCTTTTTGAGGAGAAGAGGATTTGAGTGATGCTTATTCTTGCGATCTTACCGAGCATTATACTTTTTTTTATTGTCTGGAAGGGTGACAGATATGAAAAGGAACCCCGCAAGCTTCTTCTGAAACTGTTCCTGTTTGGGATGCTGACAACCTTCAGCGCCTCGATCATAGAGATAGTCATCGGAGATTATATCATCGGCTCTTTGAAGGACATGGTGATCCTCTATGCTTTTATAGACAGTTTCTTTGTTGCCGCAGCTGCCGAGGAGGTCGGAAAGTATTTTGTACTCAAAAAGATATCGTGGAAGCATCCGGCATTTAATTATACCTTTGATGCAGTGGTATACTCGGTCGCGGTATCACTGGGATTCGCAACGCTTGAAAACATAATGTATCTGGTCGGAGCCAGCATCGGTCTTGCTTTTGCGCGAGCGGTACTGAGCATTCCCGGGCATGCTATCTACGCGGTCTACATGGGATACTATTACGGTCTTGCAAAACATGCCGAGGCATCCGGTGATGAAAAGCAGATGAAGACAAATCTGAAAAAAGCCTTGATCGTTCCCATACTTTTACACGGGTTTTATGATTTCTGCCTGTATACGGAAAACGGGTTTTTCATATTGATATTCTTCGTGTTCGAGATCGTACTGACAGTCTTTGCGGTCAGGAAATTCATCAAACTGTCCAAAGATGAGACAAGGATACCTTCCGCGGCAGAGGAGACTGCTCCGGCTATGGCGCAGAGTGTTGCCCCTGCTATGACACCTGGCCCGGTCATAACATCTGCTCCGACTGCAGCACAGAATACGGCTGCTGTCGCAACACAGGAAGCTGTTCCGACTGCAGCACAGAATACGGCTGCTGTCGCAACACAGGAACCTGCTCCGACTATGGCACAAAATACGGCTGCTGTGGTACCTGCCCGGACGCCTGCTCCGACTGCAGCACAAAGAACTGCCTCGGCATCTCCCCGGAAGATCCATACATCCCTGACCAAGGTGACGATGCCCTCCGGGTCCGATGCAAGTATGCCCTCCGGGTCCGATGCAAGTATGCCCTCCGGGACCGATGCAAATATATCCTCCGGCCGGGACAGCAGCGAAGGCTGACAGTGGATCATAGACGAGGCTTGATATGAGTAAACTCAAGGTATGCATCATCATAGTCATCATCGCAGCAACAGCTGCTGTTGTCGGGAGGTTTGCATATATGCGATTCATCAAGACTTATGAGATCGGGAAGGATCCGAAGCTTTATGAGATAACCAATGTGCATTATACATCAGGCATGTACAGCTCCGATAACGGATACATCTACAATGAATATACCGTGAGAAAGCGGGATCAAAAATATTATGCCAGGGCTGATGTATATGACGAGGAGAAGGGCCGGACGGTTTCCGAGGCTGAGATAACAGGTGCCGAATACGGTGAGATAATAAAGCTCCTGGAAGGATGCAGATATGTGAGAGAAGGAAGGCCGGATCCGAAAGTGATGGACGGGTTTATGGATACATCCTCATATACAGCGGATATCATATGGCCTAACATGCCTGGAGGAGCATGGGATCTTGTAATGGATCCCGACACCCGGAGCAGCTTTGTGAATGCTGTTACGGGTGCGGTCAGGACCATCAACATTTCCTTCATCGATGAGGTAGAACAGGGCAGTGTCTGGATATTAAGGGATACAACCGAAAACAGGAAGACCAGCGTTTGGGGAACAGCCATGATAAAACCGGAGGAGACGGGCAAGGAGTACGATGCAGCAATACCCCTGTCCGCCGATGATAAGTATCTATTCCGCATGATCGACGAAGACAGCTTGTATTATGAGGCCGAGATCCCCAAACTGCAGGAGGGATGGAAACTCAGACTGTATACAGGTGAGAACGTCAGGGATATATACCTCGAGGTACTTAATGACAAAGGTGAATCCGTGCATGAAACTTCGGTGTTCTGTGCAGCACTCTAAGGGGACTTTATCTATGAAATCTACTATACCGGGAGAAGATGGATATGACAGATAAAACGGACAAAACAGACAACAAGGACAATATGGAAAACGTAACAGAGCAGCAGCTGGCATTTGAGAGGACAGAGCTTTCCCATGAAAGGACCAAGCTGTCCATCATGAGGACCAGGCTTGCGGTCCATAATTCAAGGCTTTCCGTGGAGCAGACCCACCTTGCCTTTCTAAGGACCATTGTGTCTTTGATGGGAAGTGCGGCCACCATTTATACGGCATTGCCTGTCCTGGGCGTATCGGACCTTGTGAGTACCACCATAGCGGTGTTTCTCTTCGGGGCAGCCCTTTATTTCATCATAAAGGACAGGATGACGTACCCTGTGCTTAAAAACGAGGTGGACGAGATCGCAAGGATGGCTAAGGAATACGAACTCGAAGGAGATGACGATCTGTAGAATACCGGCGATAACCATATCGTTAAGTAATGATACATACACCGGTTTGGGGAGCAATAGGAGCAGGGAAAATGACAAAAGAAGAAAAAAACGAGATCGATCAAGCTTGTGGGGGACAAAATACAGTAGATCATACCGCGCGGATATCATTTTGGACTTGTTGGTCAGTGATAAATCTGTTAAAATCTCGATGTGACTTTTCTATGGCACATGGGGTCGTAGCTCAGCTGGGATGAGCGTCTGCTTGACGTGCAGAAGGTCTGCGGTTCGAGCCCGCACGGCCCCACTTTTATGAAAATACTGATAACCACAGACAGTTATAAACATAATCTGAGCGGCGTTATGTCCTCTGTTTTGGCCCTGTCTTCCGGGCTTCGCCAAAGGGGACATGAAGTAAAGATCCTATCACCATCAGACAGATATAGATCATACAAAGTGGGAAATGATTACTACATCAGATCATTTCCTTTTTCCGTATATCCCGATATGCGGGTCTGTCTTGTAAAGAAGGATGTTTGATCAGCGTCTGAAGACGATGCTCGATGACAAAACGAAAAACCTGCACATAGCGCCTCTTGTCAATTATAATCTGGATGATGATGCGCTTCGGAGTGAAAACGGCGTATCCAATGCCTTCACGGTAAAGGCCCTGTACCGGCTGGACTTCAAGTGGTCCATAATCGATGATGATTACATCAGAAAGGCCATAGCCATGCTGGATACACTCGACTTCTTTGAAGTATAACAGACCGGGACTGTAAGACCCTTGGGAGAAATGCGGTGTCAGACAGGATAAATGCGATACAGACACCTGCATGCCTTGAAAATACAGTGGGATCAACGGGGCTCGAACCCGTGACCTTTCGCGTGTGAGGCGAACGCTCATCCCAGCTGAGCTATGATCCCTTAATGAACGTAGAGGATTATATCACAGATTTCGTCATTGTTAAAGGACGTTTGAGATAATATGGGAAAATACGACGATATGATAGATCTTCCCAATCACAGATCGAGGAACCACCCTCATATGTCCATGGACAAGAGGGCGGCGCAGTTCGCACCCTTTGCGGCCCTTACGGGTTACGGGGACATGATACAGGAAACCGGCCGTATTACAGGGGAGAAACGTACCATCAGTGAGGACAGGAAACTGGAGATCGATCGCACTCTTATGATGATCGACAGCATGAAGGGCGAACATCCCATGATCCTGGCAGAATACTATTCCCCTGACAGGTATAAGGAAGGCGGGAGCTATATCAAAGTTACAGGCAATGTTGCGGCTTTGGATCTCATCGATAAACAGATAGTCATGACTGACGGCACAAGGATCAGGATGGAGGATCTGTTTGAATTGTCCATTTTATAGGACATCTTGCAGGCAGGCGTTTTCATGGCCGTCATTACGGATCGTCATTGCGTGAATGTCATTGCGTTACCGTTATTACGTAAATGTCATTGCACTGCCGTCATTACGTTAATATCACTGCGTGACCGTGTACGTGAACGTGTGCGCGACCGTGCACGTGAACGCAGAACGAAGAGGATAACAGGAAACAGAGGAGCAGACAGAAATGGGCAACAGGAAAGAAGACATGAAATATCGCATCGAGCATGATTCCATGGGAGAGGTTAAGGTCCCGGCAGATAAGTATTACGGAGCCCAGACTCAGAGGAGTCATGATAATTTCAGGATCGGGGCAGACATAGAGACGATGCCGAGGGAGATCATCAAGGCCTTTGCCGTACTTAAGAAGGCTGCCGCACTGACCAACCTTGAGCTTGTGCCGGACCGTATGACAGAAGAGAAATGTAAGACTATAGCAAGTGTCTGCGACGAGATAATGAGCGGTTCGCTGTGGGAGCATTTCCCTCTTGTTGTATGGCAGACGGGATCCGGAACCCAGTCAAATATGAACGTGAACGAGGTGATCGCGGGACGGGGTAATGAGATGGCGCAGAAAAAACTCCTGCACCCCAATGATGATGTGAACATGAGTCAATCCTCAAACGATACCTTCCCCACAGCGCTTCATATAGCTGCGGTGATGCTGATAGAAGAGAAGCTCATACCGTCGGCAGATAAGCTGGTGGAGACACTGAAAAAGCTTGAGAGTGAGAACGCAGGGATAGTTAAGAGCGGCAGGACACACCTGCAGGATGCCGTGCCTATAGCCTTCTCACAGGAGATAAGCGGTTGGCGAAGCTCTCTTGAAAGAGATATCGAGATGCTTGAACTGGCTCTGAAGCCCTTAAGAGAACTTGCTCTTGGCGGCACTGCCGTAGGTACAGGGCTTAATGCGCCTGCAGGCTTTGATGCTTTGGTGGCAGAAAAGATTGCCGGCTTATCGGGTATGGATTTTGCTACTGCGGATAATAAATTCCATGCACTGAGTTCAAGGGATGAGATAGTATTTGCCCATGGGGCCGTAAAGGCAATGGCAGCAGATCTTATGAAGATAGCCAACGACGTGCGCTGGCTGGCGTCAGGACCCAGATGCGGGCTTTCAGAGATCACGATACCCGAAAACGAACCCGGCAGCTCAATAATGCCCGGCAAGGTCAATCCCACACAGTGCGAGCAGGCTACAATGGTGGCGGTTCAGGTTATGGGAAATGATGCGGCCATAGGATTTGCCGCTTCACAGGGTAATTTTGAACTGAATGTGTTCCTGCCTGTGATAGCCTATAATTTCATACAGTCGGTAAGGCTTCTGGCCGAGTCTGTAGTATCCTTCAATGACAATTGTGCCGTAGGTATCCGGGCCAACAAGGATAAGATGCATGAGAATCTGCATCGTTCACTTATGCTGGCCACGGCATTGAATCCTTACATAGGCTACGAGAATGCGGCCAAATGCGCCAAACTCGCGTGCAAGGATGATATCTCCCTAAAGGAGGCGTGCCTGAGCTTAGGCTTCCTCTCGGAGGATGAATTTGATAAGGTCTTTCACCCGGAGGAGATGGCGTTCAGGAAGTAACGTCATAAAACATACGCGCGTTATTATTCTACTTCAGGAATATGCGCATCATCATTTCATAGATCTTACGGTAGGGCTGGTATCGCATGGGCAGATCCAGCCACTGCTTTTTATCCAATATGCTCTTTTGATGGGAGAAGGTCTCAAATCCGAATCTGCCGTGGTAAGCACCCATACCGCTTTCACCGAATCCGCCGAAGGGCATTTCGGGCGTTGCCAGGTGCACGACCACATCGTTTATGCATCCGCCTCCGAACCGGCAGCGCTTGAGGGCCTTGCTTATGTTTGTATTATCATTAGAGAATATGTACAGTGCCAGAGGATGAGGTCCCTTATCCGTCTGCTTCAGCATCAAGTCAAAGTCGTCGTAGGTCAGGACAGGGAGCAGGGGACCGAAGATCTCTTCCTGCATGACGGCATCATCGAAGGTTACTCCATCCATAAGTGTAGGCTCTATCCTGAGGGCTTCCTCGTCAAAGCCTCCGCCGAAGCTTATCCTGTCCTTGTCCATAAGTGATAAGAGGCGGTCAAAATGCTTCCTGTTTATGATCTTCCCGTAGTTCTTATTCCCAAGGGGATTCCTGCCGAACTGACGGATGATCTCTTTCTTTATGCGCGCTACAAGTTCATCCTTAATCCGGCTGTCACAAAGGATATGATCCGGTGCCACGCAGGTCTGGCCGCAGTTTAAGAATTTCCCGAAGACGATCCTTCTTGCAGCCAGCTTTATATCTGCGCTGTTATCAACTATGCAGGGACTCTTTCCGCCAAGCTCCAGGGTGACGGGAGTGAGGTTGTCTGCAGCTTTCTTCAGTACCTCCCTGCCCACGGCCTGACTTCCGGTAAAGAATATCTTGTCAAAGTGCATGGAAAGGAGAGATGAGTTCTCTTCGCGTCCCCCGTCTACTACTGCCACGTATTCGCTGGGGAAGATCCCTTCTATCAGATCCTTTATGACTTCACTCGTTTTGGGGGAATAAGCGCTTACCTTCAGAATGACTGTATTTCCGGCGGCTATGGCATCAACCAGAGGTTCCATGGATAGAAGGAAGGGATAATTCCATGGGCTCATGATGAGCACGTTCCCGTAGGGACATGGGCAGATGATGCTGTTTGAGTGAAAGTTGGTTATGGGGGTCATGACATGACGGGCTGCGGCGAACTTTTTCACATGCTTAAGCATGTATGTGATCTCGCTCATGGTGAGGCCCACTTCGCACATGAAGGCTTCCATGTCACCCTTTCCAAGGTCTTCTCTAAGTGCATCAAGTATGGATCTTTCATTGTTCTTTATGGCAGTATACAGCTTTTGCAAAGCCCTGATCCTGTAGTTTATGGACAGGGTCTTTCCGCTTTCAAAAAATGTGCGCTGACTTTCTGTAAGAGCTCTTATTTCCGATTCTTTCATTTCTTCCTCCGCTTTAAGATCTTCATGCCGCCGATGGCAAGCAGGATCGCTTTTTTCTTATTCCTTATCTTTTGAGGCTGCATCTTTATGAGCCTGCGTATAGGCTTGTCGTCATCAGGGAGTACGTCATATAAAAAGCCCTTCAGCTGTTCCTTGTCCATGAGAACAGGTACGGGATATACAGGGTTTGCTTCCCTATCGGCTCTTTCGGCCAGCTCGTCTATATCCTCTCTTTTCAGCTCAGCGATCTTATCCGGGATCTTCATCTTGGCGTTCAGCGCTCTGATGGCTTTGATGTAGCGCTTTGCCGCTTCGGCTTCATCGGTATCATAGGAGGCAAGACCTGCTGCCATGGCCAGGTCCTTGAGCTTCGGATATATCGCGGCACCATATCCCTCCAGAACGTAGGGAATAAGTATGGCATTGGTCTGGCCGTGAGGCAGGTTGTATCTGCCGCCCAAGGCGTGGGATACGGCATGACAGTATCCGACATATGACACGGTAAAAGCGTGGCCTGCAAGGAATGAAGCCCGGAGCATGCTGCGTCTTGCTTCCATGTTGTTGCCGTTGGTGTACGCCTTGGTAAGATTATTAAATAACAGATGTATTGCTTTTAGTGCTTCTTTTCTTGTAAGTGGTGTAGTGGAGCGGCCTATGTACGCTTCGGTCGCGTGAACCAGCACGTCCATTCCCGTTCCTGCGGTCATGGCCGGCGGAAGAGTCCTTGTGGTCTCCGGATCCAGCACAGCATATGAGGGGATCAGCGGGAAGGACATGAGAGCATATTTATGTCTTTTTGCACGGTCTACAACCACAGCGGCAAGAGTGGTCTCGCTGCCTGTTCCTGCAGTAGTGGGAACGGCTATGATGAGGGGAGTCTTCCTCATTACCTTCAGTATGCCGCCCAGTCTGTCTAAAGTCCTGCCGGGATAAGCGATAAGTGCGCCTACTGCTTTCGCACAGTCCATGGACGAACCTCCGCCGAAGCCGATGAGAGCCTGGCATTTTTTCTTGATATACAGATCTCTTGCCTCGTACACCTGCTCTGTGGTGGGATTTGCTGAGACTTCATCATATACAGACAGCTTTATGCCCTTTTTCTTAAGTCTGTCCTCCAGACGTTTTGTCAGACCAAGGTTCCTGATCTTGCGATCAGTGACCAGAAGTACATTATCTATACCCTTTGTCTTGAAGACATCCGGAACGTCGTCAAGACTGTTCAGTATCCGGGGATTCCGGTAGGGCATCAGTGGGATCGCTATCTTGAATCCAAACTGAAATACCCTGCAATATAAGCTTTTAAAGATATTCATCGCTTTCCTCCGTATTCCGGCCAAAGGGCTTTTGACCGTATATTAATATGGGCCCCATCCGGACCGCCAAGACTGGATTATATCACAATAACAATAGGTATGCAGCAATGGAATAAACACATCACCTGATATTATATAGAATGACTGACCACCATATTTTGTGATAGAAGTTGAAAGATAAAAAAAGTATAATGTAGTGGTCATGGAAAACAAAAGAGTCAGATTCATAAAAAGAATGCTAATAGTATTGCCTATCATATTGTCTTTTATTGCCGTTATCCTGTCAGCCCTTGCTCTATGGGGGATCTTTGACATCAACAGAAGACTGAAAAGCGTATCTCTGAACAGTTATGTGGAGCAGACCCTTGTTTCCAATAACTATATAGTTGAAGAGGAAGAGGGCAAAGGAGACGAGGCTCGTGCCGGTGACGATGCTGCTCCTTCGGGCGAGACCAAAGATACGCAGGATCATATAAAGGTCTATCTTACATTTGATGACGGTCCCAGCGTAAACACGGAAAAGATCCTGGATATCCTGAAGAAGCATAACGTCAAGGCTACCTTCTTTGTGAACGGAACCGTCTCACAGTATCCCGAGTATCTGGCTTTGTATAAAAGGATCACGGATGAAGGGAATGGCATCGCAATGCACTCATACAGTCATAAATATGAGGAGATATATTCATCAGAGGAGGCTTTTGAAGCCGACCTTGATAAAATACATTCCCTAATCTATAATGAAACAGGTGTTGATTCCAAAGTGTACCGGTTTCCCGGAGGAAGCGGGAATACAGTCAGCAAGGTGCCGATGGAGAGTTTCGCGAAGATATTACATGACAGGGGTTATGAATACTACGACTGGAATATCTACCCCGGTGACAGATCCGGCAGATCATATCCCAAGGATATGATCGTATCCAGCATACTGGGTAATATATACGAGTACCGGTCAGCGATAATCCTGCTGCACGATTCTGATAACCACGTAACCACCGTGGAGGCTCTTCCCGAGGTCATCGAGGGACTTTTGGCAAGAGACTGCGAATTCTGTCTGATGGATGAAAACACACCTGTTATTCAACAGGTTGCATATTAATTTCAAGGAGGATATAAATGGGTTTTTTTAAGGATTTCAAGGCTGACCTGTCCCAGGCTGTTGATGAGCTTGCCGCACAGGAAAACAAGGCCAATGCTTTAGACCCGGATATCGGGGATAAGGAGATACTGAATGGGGCCATGAGAGCCTCAGGCGGTAGCAGGACGCCTAAAACTACCGAGAATGTACAGGATGTCAAGGTTGAACCTGTTCTTGAGATAAATACCCAGCCACAGGTGGCGGCCATGCCCGAGGTGGAAGAGGCTATGCCGGAGGTTTCAGCTGCAGCTGATGCATTTAGTGAGGCTGCACAGGATATATCGGAGGCCGAGCCTGAGCCTGAGCAGATGTCTTTCATAGATCTCGGCATGAGAGCAGAGAAAGCAATGGAGGAAGCTGCATTAGCCACGGAAGCAGTAGAGGCAGCCCAGGCACCTTCTCCCGAGGAGGATCTCGAGAGCTTCAACGATGTAAGCTTTGGGGTTTCTGCGGATGAGGGGGTTGAGGAATTGCCTGAGATCGAGCCGGTAGAGGATGAACTGCCGCCTATCGATATAGATGCTATGCTTCAGGCAGCAGAGGCTGCAGCTGTAGCATCTGAACCTGAGCCTGTAGTTGAACCCGAGCCTGAGCCTGAACCCGAACCTATACTTGAGGCGATGGCCGAGCCCGAGCCTGAACCTATACTTGAGGCGATGGCCGAGCCCCAAGCAGTTCCAGAGGCGCAGCCGATGGAATCTGCCGCTGAGCCTGAACCTGAGCCTGTGCTTGAGGCGATGGCAGAGCCTGAACCCGAGCCTATACTTGAGGCGGTTGTCGAGCCCGAGCCTGAACCTATCCTTGAGGCGGTTGTCGAGCCCGAGCCCGAACCTATCCTTGAGGCAGAAGTCGAGCCTGAGCCCGTAATCGAGCCGGAACCTATCCTTGAGGCTGAGATCGAGCCTGAGCCCATAGTAGAACCCGAGCCTATACTTGAGGCAATGGTCGAGCCCGAGCCCGTAATCGAGCCCGAACCTATCCTTGAGGCGATGGTCGAGCCCGAGCCCCAAGCAGTTCCGGAAGCAGTTCCAGAGGCGGAGCCGATGGAATCTGCCGCGGAACCGATGGAATCTGCCGCGGAGCCTATAATTGAAGCGGTAGTGGAACCCGAGCCTGTAGTGGAGCCTGAGCCCGAGCCTATACTTGAGGCAGAGCCCGAGCCTGAACCCGAACCTATACTTGAGGCAGTGGCAGAGTCCGAACCCATAATCGATACAGTTGTCGAGCCCGAACCGGAAGCAGTTCCGGAAGCAGTTCCAGAGGTGGAACCGATGGAATCTGCCACGGAGCCGGTGGAAGCAGCCGCAGAGCCCGTTATCGAAGCAGCCACAGAGCCCGTTATCGAGGCAGCCATCGAGCCTGAGCTTGAGCCGGAACCCGAGCCTATAATTGAGACAACAGATACAGTGATCCAGGAAGATACAATAAACAAGGAGTCAGATATGGAAGCAGCGACAATAGCAGATATGGCAATACTTGATGAAAGCACATTTGATATCACCGATGGTGAGGCATCGGATGAATCATCTGTTATAACACAGGGTATGACGATCAACGGTGATGTGACATCTGAGGGATCCCTCGATGTTCTCGGAACCATCAACGGAAACATAGCGATCAAAGGAAAACTCACCATTTCCGGATCCATTAAGGGTGATTCGAGAGCTGCAGAGATATTCGCAGATTCCGCAAAGATCACGGGACAGATGATCAGTACCGGATCGGTTAAGATCGGTCAGGCATCAGTCATACTTGGAAATGTTACCGGTACTTCAGCCGTGATAGCAGGAGCAGTAAAGGGAGATATCGACGTACATGGTCCGGTGATACTGGATACTTCAGCCATTGTAATGGGTGATATCAAGTCCAAGTCAGTCCAGATCAATAACGGAGCTGTTATCGAAGGACATTGTTCACAGTGTTATGCCGATGTCAGCCCTACGTCATTCTTTCAGGACATAAAGAAGTAAGAAAAAAGGAGAAGGATACATGGCAAAGCGCATTCTGCTGAAACTGTCGGGGGAGGCACTGGCGGGTGACAGAAAGACCGGCTTTGATGAAGCAACCGTCAAAAGGGTGGCTTCCCAGGTAAAGGAGATCGTCGATAAGGGCATTGAGGTCGGTATTGTCATCGGAGGAGGAAATTTCTGGAGAGGGAGATCTTCGGACAGCATCGACAGGACCAAGGCGGATCAGATAGGCATGCTTGCCACGGTGATGAACTGTATCTACGTATCTGAGATATTCAGATCCGAGGGTATGATGACAAGCATACTTACGCCCTTTGAGATCGGTTCCATGACTAAACTGTTTTCAAAGGACAGGGCCAATAAATACTTTAGCAAGGGACAGGTAGTATTTTTCGCCGGAGGCACCGGACATCCGTATTTTTCCACAGATACGGGCATTATGCTTCGAGCCATAGAGGTGGAAGCTGATGTGATACTGCTCGCCAAGGCCATAGACGGTGTTTATGACAGCGATCCAAAGACCAACCCGGATGCAGTTAAGTATGATGAGCTTTCCATAGACGAGGTTGTGGAGAAGAAGCTCCAGGTCATAGACCTTACAGCATCTATTATGGCCATGGAGCATCATATGCCGATGATAGTTTTCGGACTTGATGAAAAAGACAGTATCATAAGAGCAGCAAATGACGAGAAGATCGGGACAAAGATAACAATCTGAGGGGGTGTGTGACCATGGATGAAAGGCTTACAAAATTTGAAACAAAGATGCAGAAATCACTTGATAACCTGGCCGGCGAATATGCAGCCATAAGAGCCGGAAGAGCCAATCCTCATATTCTTGACAGGGTCAAGGTGGATTATTACGGCACACCGACTCCTGTGGCTCAGGTAGGCAACATAGCCATACCCGAGGCGAGGATCATAACCATCACACCCTGGGACAAGGGAATGGTCAAGGAAGTGATAAAAGCCATAGAGATGTCTGATATAGGCATCAATCCCGGCAGTGACGGTTCGACCATAAGGCTTGTATTCCCTGAGCTTTCCGAAGAGAGAAGAAAGGAACTCTCCAAGGACGTCAAGAAAAAAGCGGAGGAGTGCAAGGTTGCCATCAGGAACATCAGAAGAGACGGTAATGATGAGATCAAAAAACTCTCAAAGGGAGAGGATATTTCCGAAGATTCCGTAAAGGATCTGCAGGATCAGCTCCAGAAGGTCACCGATGATTATATCAAGAAGGTAGACGAGGCTGCTTCTGTTAAAGAGAAGGAAATAATGACGGTATGAGCCCGGAAACTCCCATGATCGTTCCCGAGCATGTGGCGATAATACTAGACGGCAACGGGAGATGGGCAAAGAATAAGGGAATGCCCAGGACCTACGGTCATACCGTAGGTGCCAAGAATGTGGAGAATATATGCAGGGAGGCATGGGACATAGGTATCAAGTATCTCACAGTCTATGCATTTTCCACGGAGAACTGGTCCAGACCCGATGATGAAGTACGTACACTGATGAAGCTTTTTTCCAGCTATATCAAGAGTACCTTCAAGACAGCCCCTAAAAACAACATGAGAGTACGGTTCATAGGAGATCTGTCACGGTTCAGTGATGAACTGAGATCCTCCATGAAGGAGCTTGAGGAGTTCACATCCACTCTGACGGGATTATCCCTGCAGATATGTGTGAACTACGGTGGAAGAGATGAGATAAGGCGTGCCATACAAGGCATTGCCCATGATATTTCGGAAGGAAGGATAAGAGAGGATGATATAACCGAGGAACTCATATCATCCTATCTGGATACAAAGGATATACCGGATCCTGACCTTTTGATAAGGACATCCGGAGAACAGCGCCTGTCTAATTATCTGCTGTGGCAGATGGCATATACCGAGTTTTATTTCACGGATGTGGCGTGGCCGGATTTTGACCGTGCTGAGCTTATCAAGGCCTGTACGGAATACAGTCAGAGGAATCGCAGATATGGCGGGATTTAAGGAAAGAGTGCTCAGCGCAGTTATACTTGTGGCAGTGCTGGGCGCCGCGCTTCTCTACGGAAGCTGGTTTTTATGGATATTGATGCTCTTTTCTTCCCTTGCCGGCTTTTTTGAATTTACCAGAGCCATGAGGGATGTTTCGGAGAGAGACAGTATGAAACCGGACATCCTTGAGATAATCGGATATGCAGGTATCATCGCCCTGTATATCGTTATCCTGTTTTCAAATTCGGCTATCTATATGCTCTATACCCTGATCCTGTTGGTTATAGCCATCATGATCATCTATGTTTTGCAGTATCCCAGACACTCAACGGCTGATATGATGCAGATATTCTTCGGCGTCGTGTACGTAGGATTCATGCTTTTATTTGTCTATATGACAAGGATGTCCCCCAACGGCATACGTACGGTATGGCTGATATTCATATCATCCTGGATATGCGATACGGCTGCGTATCTCTCCGGCATGACCCTGGGTAAGCACAAGCTGGTTCCCAGACTGTCACCCAAAAAAAGCGTGGAGGGAGCCATAGGAGGGGTCATAGGATCGGCCGTAGTCGGGTTTATATATGCTCTGATCATAGGCATGTCAGACACGGCACTGTTCGTTGCACTGATCGCTGCTGTGGGTGCAGTGATCTCCCAGTTTGGAGATCTTTTAGCCAGCGCCATTAAGCGCGATCATGAGATCAAAGATTACGGAAGCATCATCCCGGGACACGGCGGGATCCTTGACAGATTTGATTCTGTCATCATCACGGCTCCCATAGTTTATATCCTGACACAGGTACTGATATGAAGAACATTGTAGTATTGGGATCCACCGGATCCATCGGAACGCAGACCCTTGATATAGTAAGAGGCAACAGCGACAGGCTTAAGGTTACGGCTCTTGCGGCAGGCCATGATGTGAATAAGATCGCAGAGCAGATTGAAGAATTTGAGCCGGAGGTTGCAGTCCTTTATGATGAGGAGGCAGCAGCAAAGCTTAAGGAGATGATATCGGGCAGAAGATGCAGAGTTCTCTCCGGGATGGATGGACTATGTGAGGCAGCTTCTCTTGACAGCGCCGATATCGTTGTAGGTGCCATAGTCGGTATGATAGGCATCAGACCCACGATAGCAGCCATAGAGGCAGGACACGACATTGCTCTGGCAAACAAGGAAACCCTTGTCTGTGCCGGACATATCATAATGCCCCTTGCAAAAAGGAGGGGCGTTAAGATCCTTCCTGTGGATTCCGAGCATTCGGCCATATTTCAGTCCTTAAGATCCGGAACCCATGACGAGATAGAGAAGATCCTCCTTACCGCATCAGGCGGCCCCTTCAGAGGCAGGAGCTTTGATGAGATATGTGATATGACTGCAGAGGATGCCCTGAAGCATCCCAACTGGGATATGGGACCCAAGGTCACTATAGACAGCTCGACTCTTGTCAATAAAGGGCTTGAGGTTATGGAGGCTCATTGGCTCTTTGATGTGGATATAGACGATATAGAGGTATATGTACATCCTCAGAGCATAGTTCATTCAGCGGTAATGTACCGGGATGGAGCAGTGATCGCACAGCTGGGCGTACCCGATATGCATATCCCCATACAGTATGCTCTGTTCTATCCCGAAAGAGCTGCCTTAGGCGGCGACAGGCTCGACCTTTTTAAGATAGCAAATCTCGGGTTTGAGAGACCCGATCTGAAAACCTTCAGAGGATTAAAACTTGCAATGGATGCGGCGAAGAGCGGCGGAAACATACCGACAGTGTTCAATGCAGCAAATGAAGCTGCTGTAAGAAAGTTCCTCAAAGGAGAGATCAGATTCCGCGGCATATACGAGATCATAGAGGATGCCATGAGCCATATGGGCTTTATCCAGGATCCCTCTCTTGAAGAGATCTTTGCCATAGAAGAAGAGACCTTAAGGTATGTTGACTGACAGCATACCCTTCTGTTTATTGTCTATCTGTCTTTTTATCAGCCTAAACAATGATCTAAGATAAGCTTATTCGTATGACTTATGTCCGGGCTGCGGAATCTCAAAACAAAGAAGCATATAGAAACCCCATGGCTTTTGATATATAATGTGTGAAAAAAGAATGCAGGAAGGGAAGAAATGGCTTCCGTGATAATAAAGATAATACTGTTTCTGATCATATTTTCAGTCATAGTCTTCGTTCATGAGGGTGGACACTGTGTCATCGCCAAGATGAGCGGTATCGGTGTGAAGGAATTCACCATAGGCATGGGACCTACCATAGTCGGGTTCAAAAAGGGTGAAACCTTTTATGCCATTAAAGCCATACCCTTCGGAGGCATGACGATCTTTGAAGGCGACGATCCGGATGAGGAGGGAGTGGCACCTAATGCTTTTCAGAATGCAAGCTGCGGCGCCAGATTTGCCACGATCCTTGCCGGACCCATGATGAACTTTGTCCTGGCCTTCCTTTTATCCCTTATAGTTATCGGCAGCGCAGGCTTTGACGAGCCTGTGCTTTATGATGTTATGGATGGATACCCTGCAGCGGAGGCAGGCATGCAGGCAGGGGACAGGATCATATCCATAAACGGCAGAAAGACAGATATATACAGAGATATCACCATGTGGGGCATCTACAACGGTACGACAGAGGCTGAGATCGTATATGAGCGTGACGGTAATCTGTATAAGGTCATGCTGACTCCCAGATACAGCCAGGCAGACGGAAGGGCTCTTTTCGGATTCAGAGGTCCCAACGGATATACCAAGGGCAATCCCCTGCAGGTGATAAAATATTCCCTTGTGGAGGTCAGGTACTGGATCGAGATGACCATAAGGGGTGTCATATCCATGTTTACAAAGGGATTTGATATCAACGATCTGGCGGGACCGGTGGGAGTCGCAGATGTGGTGGGAGATGTCTACGAAAGCTCTTCAAAGGCAGGTGCTTATTATGTATGGATCAATATGCTCTCTCTTGTGGTGTTGATCTCTTCGGATCTGGGAGTGATGAACCTTCTGCCTTTCCCGGCACTTGACGGCGGCAGGCTTTTGATCGTTCTTTTTGAGATGATCACAGGCAGGAAGCCTGATCAGAATGTTGTGGGTGTCATCAATCTTGTGGGGGCAGCCTTTCTTCTGGTGCTCATGGTCTGCGTTCTCTTTAATGATATCCACAGGATGGCCGGTTGAGGCTTTCGTATCATGTATAAACATGTCATTGCACAGGCTGTGACTTTGTGATAATATCTATACACTTTCAGTAAGGTCGATGTTCTTCGACCCATATCCAAAGGTTTGGTTCGTAATAATAATTATCCGGAGGGCTTATGTATCTTTGCAACGGAAGATACAAGGTGACGGGCCTTTTGGGATCAGGCGGTTTCGGCAGAGTTTATCTTGCAAGGGATCAAAGACTTAACAAAAGATGGGCTGTCAAACAGACAGACATCCAGGATCCTGTGGCAAGAAATGCAGCCAAAGCCGAGCTGGCAGTGCTGACTCAGGTGTCTCACCCCAACATTGTCCGGATCACCGATGTATTCTCAGATGACGATCATATCTACATAGTAATGGATCACGTGGAGGGCATGACTCTGCGTGAGATAATCTCAAACAAAAAACAGATCCCCGAAAAACTCTTTTATAAATGGAGCATGGAAATATGCGACGCGGTTTCGTACCTTCACAACATGAAACCGCCTGTGATCCTGTGCGACCTAAAGGAATCAAACATAATCATAAAGCCGGACGGTCATCCCGTGCTCATAGACTTCGGCGGAGCCTCCAACAGGCTTTTATCGGGAGGAGAGGGCATGTTCGGAAGTCCCGGATATGTCTCGCCGGAGCAGAAAAAGGGACATGCGGATGCCAGGAGCGATATCTATGCTTTGGGTAAGATACTTAAGGATATGACCGGAGGCGAGGGATCCTTCCTGATCAGATGGATAATAAGGAAATGCAGACAGGAGGAGGCAGACAGAAGATTTAAGAGCGTAAAAGCCGTAAAGAAATATCTGATCCTCGCAAAGAATCTCTACAGGCTGATCATAGCTTTACTGGGACTGTTACTTGTAACCCTGATCATCATTATCAGGGTAGGAGGAGTCAGAGAAGCGGCTTACGAGAAGATAAGATCCGACCAGAGCTTTGAACAGGGAGTTGTATACCTGAGTGAATACAGAGACAGCGAAAAGGCCGCAAAATGCTTTGAAGCGGCAGACCCGGAGGCATATCCCGAGGCGGGGCTGTACGAAAAGGTCATAAGGATAATGGACTCACCTGACTCTATTAGTTCCAACTCCCTGTCTGTCCTCTCGGAGCTTGAGAGGTTTAATTCATCCGGTGCAAAGGATATGGGAGATGAGAGGTATATCAGGAATGCCATCTGTATCGCCACGCTGTACAGAGAGGCTCTTAAAGGGACTGAGGGATATGAAGGGGCAAAAAGAGTCCTCATAAATCTTTTGGATCACCTTGACGGTATGGATGGCAGGGATGAAGAAAAGCGCAGCGTGAACGGGATGATATCCGATCTTCTGGTGGAGCAGGGGATGAGTGATGAGACTGTAAGGGAAGGAAACTATAAGGAGGCCATCGGATACATATACAGATCCTATGAACTGGACCTTGGCGGAAAAAGGGAGGATGAGTGTGTATCGGACCTTATGGATATAGCGGCACTTTATACCGAGACCGGAGAATATGACAGAGCTATCGAAATATACGAAAAGGCCGAGAGTGAGTTTCCGGATAACAGGAATCTGCGGATCTTCTCACATCTGACTCTTATGATGCAGAAGGGGTATCCGGCAGGGGATGTGATAAGGGTATGGTGTCTTACGGAGAACATTCCCGGTATCAAAGAGGATGCAAACTATGAATATATGAAAGAGAGGGTGGTGACATATGAATAGATTGTTTTTGGCTGTACTGATCATGGGGATCCTCTCCCTGACTTATGTGACGGATGTCAGGGCAGAAGGGACAGGAAGTGCGGGATTTTGCAGGATAGACTGTGATGTGGAGACAAGAAACAGGATCATGGCACCTGTTACAGGCTGTATCACGGCAAGAGACATGCTGGGAAGGGATGTGATCTTTAACGAGAAAGGGGAGGCATTGAATGTGGGGCCGGTGGTATTCAGCCTGGATCCCGGGGCCCTTCAGGCAGGCGAGAGCTACGTATATGATGACGGCAGTACATATAATCCTGTGGAGGATAATAAATACATAATGTATCCTTCGGGGGATAAGGGAAAGGTTTTATTCCTCAAAAAGACATCAAAGGACGAACTTATAAAGATCTCGGGAGGGGAATACACGGTGGATTTCAGGGATGAGATAAATGAAAAAGCATCCTGCAGCATACGCCGGCATAACGAAGGCTTCACCCTGGCAGTATCCCCGGTAAGGGGGGCTCATGTATTCTGTGAGATAAAGGGCCCCAAAAACGGTGTGCTGGATGAGATCACGGAGGATACCACCTTTACATTAAAGGGCAGCGGAAGATATCGTATCCGGGTCTATGCCGAGGATGGTATGGGAAAGAGAAGATATGCTGATATCCCATCCATATTTATGGTACAATGAACATCATGAACACAAAATAAAGGAATAGATGATAAACGGAGCAGGATATGTATCGAGACAATACCAAGGTCATCCATATAGGAGACAGGGTCATAGGCGGAGGGAATCCTATCCTCATCCAGTCCATGACCAATACAAAGACGGCGGATGTAAGCTCCACCGTTGAGCAGATATTAAGGCTTGAGGATGCGGGCTGCGATATCGTAAGGTGTACTGTGCCGGATAAAGAGGCCGCCGAAGCCATAAAAGAGATAAAGAAGCAGGTTCATATCCCCATAGTGGCAGACATACATTTTGACTACAGGATGGCTATCCTTGCCATGGAAAACGGAGCGGACAAGATCCGCATAAACCCGGGAAACATAGGAGGCAGGGATAAGCTTTTGGCGGTGGTTGAAGCAGCAAAGGAGCGGGATATCCCCATAAGGGTAGGAGTGAATTCCGGCTCTTTGGAAAAAGAGATCGTGGAGCAGTACAAGGGAGTCACCGCAGAGGGGATAGTAAGCTCTGCTCTGGACAAGGTCAGTATGATAGAGGACGCGGGCTACGATAATATCGTGGTATCCATCAAATCCTCGGATGTCCTTATGGCAGTGCAGGCCCACAAGATGCTGGCGCCTAAGTGCAGATACCCTATGCATGTGGGGATCACGGAAGCCGGCTCGCTGATAAACGGAAATATAAAGTCGGGCGTAGGCATAGGCATCATACTGTATGAAGGCATAGGAGATACCATAAGGGTCTCCCTTACCGGCGATCCCGTTGAAGAGGTGAAAAGCGCACAGGTGATCTTAAAGAGTCTGGGACTTAAGAGCGGGGGCATCGAGATAGTCTCATGTCCTACATGCGGCAGGACCAATATAGACCTGATCGACCTTGAGAGCAGGGTCGAGAAGATGCTTGAGAAATACAAGGACTTAAGCTTAAAGGTTGCGGTCATGGGCTGCGCCGTAAACGGACCAGGGGAAGCCTCCTCTGCAGATATAGGTGTTGCCGGAGGCAATGGAGAAGGCCTTATCTTCAGAAAGGGAGAGGTAATACGCAAGGTTAAGGAATCACAGATCCTCGAGGCATTGGAAGATGAGATCAGAAAAAGCATTCACTGAGGTATTTGATTCATATAAACCCTCTGATAAGGAGACAGGTGATCTGCTGGAGGAGATCACTGTACTCCGCGTGCGCATGAATTCCGCCAGGACACTGATGGTGGTGGATATCTCATGTCATTATCCCATACATAAAAAGACCATATATGCCCTGGAGAAGGATCTGGCCGGATCCCTTGATCCGAGGAAACGTCTGAAGATCAGGATACATGAGCATTTTGAACTCTCATCCCAGTATGATCCCCGGGGATTTTATGACGAATACAAGGGCAGCATCGGTTATGAGATGAAGGTCACTTCTCCCATGATGTATGCCGTCTATAACCATGCCAGGAAGAACTTCACCGATGACGGCAGGCTTGTCATAACCCTTGCGGATTCTGTGGTTGCAAGGGACATGGAGAAAGAGCTTACGGACTATCTCTATGGGATCTTTACCGACAGAGCAGGCCTTGGGATAAATATCAGCATCGAATACGAAAAGGCCGGTATCACGGCGGAGAGGCTTGAGGCCGAGAGAAGGGTGCAGCAGCAGATAGCGGCCATATCCGACAGGGCAAGGGCCGTAAGAGATGATGCAAGGAACGAGAAGAAAACCTATAACAAAGGGAAGAAGAGCTTTGGTGCCTCATCCGGGAATACCTTCAGGCAGAAAGGCTCGGAACGTTCTTATAATGCAAAAAAGAGCGATGATCCTTCCGTGATCTACGGATATGACGTCATGGAGAAGTCCATACCCATCGCAGATATCGAGAATATCGGCGAGAGGGTTACGGTGAGAGGCCAGGTCATTACCGTTGAGGAAAGGGAGATAAGGGACGGAGAGAAGCTCATCATCCGTTTGTCCATCACTGATTTTACCGATACCATGGCAGCATCCTTCTTTATCGATAAGGACGAATGGGGGAAGATCAAGGGGGATATCAAGGAAGGAAGCTTCCTTAAGCTTACCGGTACCACCACCGTGAACAAATACGAACGTGATATGTTCATAGGTATGGTGAAGGGGATCAGAAAGATAGACGATTTCAGGACGAAGAGAGAGGATCTTGCCCTGAACAAGCGCACAGAGCTTCACTGCCATACCAAGATGAGCAACATGGATGCGGTATGCTCCGTGGAGGATGTCATAAGCACTGCCGTAAGATGGGGGTGGAAATCCATCGCTATCACGGACCACGGCGGAGTGCAGGCCTTCACAGGGGCCGACCATATGAAAAAGCCTGATGATTTCAAGGTTATCTATGGGATGGAAGGTTATCTGGTGGATGACATGAGGAATGCGGTGGGCGCATCGGGAGACCCTGATATGTCCATACCCCACATGCTTGATGATACCTATTGCGTCTTTGATATAGAGACCACCGGGTTTTCTCCGGTGAACCACAGGATCATAGAGATAGGTGCGGTCATAGTACAGGGAGGTAAGATCGTTGACCGGTTCGATGAGTTCGTAAATCCCGGTGTCCCCATACCCTACAGGATTACCAAACTGACCACCATAACGGACGCCATGGTGAAGGATGCAGACCCCATAGATAAGGTACTCCCAAGGTTTCTCGAGTTTTCCAGAGGAGCCGTCATGGTGGGCCATAACGTGACCTTTGACATATCCTTTATAGCAGAGAATGCAGCAAGGCTTGGCATACCCTTTGACAGGGTGTATGCGGATACCATGGTGCTCTCCAGACTTCTCATGCCCCACCTGGGACGCCATACCCTGGACAGAGTGGCAAAGGAACTGGGAGTGGTGCTGGAGCAGCATCACAGAGCGGTAGACGATGCAGGGGCTACCGGAGGTATCTGGAGCAGGATGACCGAGCTTTTGAAGGAAAGGGGTATAACCGAGCTTTCCGGGATAAACGAAGAGCTCTCATTATCCGATGAGGCCATTAGACACCTGGCAACCTTCCATATCATCCTGCTGGCCAAGAACGAAACGGGCAGGGTGAACCTTTACAGACTCGTATCCCAGTCTCATGTCAGGTATTTCGGAGGGAACCCGGGAGTGCCCAGGATACCGAAGAGTCTCATAATGGCTCACAGAGAGGGACTTATCATAGGCTCTGCCTGTGAGAGAGGAGAGCTTTACAGAGCGGTATCCGAGGGCAGGAACGGAGAGGATATAGCAAACATAGTCAAATTCTATGATTATCTCGAGATACAGCCCATAGCCAATAACAGATTCCTGATACCGCAGGATAACGAGATCAACAGTGATGAGGATCTGAGGGATATCAACAGGAAGATCACGGAGCTTGGAGAGCAGTTCCATAAGCCGGTGTGTGCCACATGTGATGTACATTTCCTTGATCCGGAGGATGAGGTATACAGAAGGATCATAACCTATGGAAAGGGAATGAAGGATGCGGATAACCAGCCGCCTCTTTATCTCCGTACCACGGACGAGATGCTGGAGGAATTCTCTTATCTGGGTTCAGACAAGGCAAGGGAGGTCGTAATAGCAAATCCCAATCTGATCTCGGATATGATAGACCCCATACGTCCCGTAAGACCCGACAAGTGTCCTCCTGTCATAGAGAATTCCGATGAGACTCTGAGGAAGATATGTGAAGACAGGGCTCATGAACTCTACGGGGATGAGCTTCCCGAAGAGGTCAGGAAAAGGATGGATACCGAGCTGGATTCCATCATCGGAAACGGCTATGCGGTATTGTATGTCATAGCCCAGAAGCTGGTATGGAAGAGCAATGAGGACGGATACCTGGTGGGAAGCCGGGGATCCGTGGGATCATCGTTTGCCGCATATCTTGCGGGGATAACGGAGGTCAATTCCCTGAGACCCCATTATCTGTGTCCCAAGTGCAGATACAGTGACTTTGATTCGGATATAGTGATGAATTATCACGAGACCAATACCTGCGGCATAGACCTGCCGGATGCTGTATGTCCGGTGTGCGGCACTCCGCTGCAGAAGCTTGGTTTCGATATCCCCTTTGAGACCTTCCTGGGATTCAAGGGAGATAAGGAGCCGGATATAGACCTTAATTTCTCTTCGGATTATCAGTCCAAATCTCATAAGTATACGGAGGTCATCTTCGGATCGGGATACGCATACAGGGCCGGGACCATGGGCACCATGGCGGATAAGACCGCATACGGATATGTAAAGAAATACTACGAGGAGCATGGTGTGAGCCACAGAAGCTCCGAGATAGAGAGGCTTGCCAAGGGATGTACGGGAGTGCTTCGGACTACCGGTCAGCATCCCGGAGGCATAGTTGTCCTGCCTCACGGAGAAGAGATGGACACCTTTACTCCTGTGCAGCATCCTGCGGATAATATAAATGACTCGACACTTACCACGCATTTTGATTATCACTCCATAGACCACAATCTGCTGAAGCTTGATAATCTGGGACATCAGGACCCAACCATGATAAAGTTCCTGCAGGATATCACCGGAGTAAAGCCTGAGGACATACCTCTTGATGATAAAAAGGTAATGACTCTTTTTAAGGATACTTCTGCCCTGGGGATATCAAGTGATGCCATAGGCGGCACGCCCAACGGATCCATGGGACTTCCGGAATTCGGTACCGACAACGCCATAAATATGGTCATGGAGGCGGCACCAACAAACTTTACGGATCTGGTGCGTATATCAGGACTTTCCCACGGTACCGGTGTCTGGGCCGGAAACGCCCAGGATCTAATAAGGGATAAGGTAGCAACTCTTTCCGAATGCATATGCTGCCGTGATGATATCATGCTCTACCTTATAGGTAAGGGCATGGACCCTCAGTTGTCCTTTAACATCATGGAGGCTGTCAGAAAGGGAAAGGGCCTTTCCAAAAAGGGAGGAGAGGATTCCGTAAAGGCGGAAAACGAGATGCTCTCCCATGATGTGCCGGAATGGTATGTAAAGTCCTGTAAGACCATAGAGTACATGTTCCCCAAAGCCCATGCCGCAGCCTATGTCATGATGGCCTTCAGGATAGCCTGGTTTAAGGTCTATATGCCTCAGGCATATTACTGTGCCTTTTATTCCGTAAGAGCCAAGGGCTTTTCCTATGAGAAATGCTGTATGGGACCGGAGGCTTTGGATGAATATATCAAGGATTATAAGAGAAGAGAGAATCTGAAGGGAGAGGGCAAGCTCACGTCTGCTGAGCAGGACGAACTCCATGATATGAGGATAGTACAGGAAATGTACGCCAGAGGGATAGAATTCTGTCCCATAGATCTGGGCAGGGTAATGGCGGAGGATTTCCAGCTGGTGGACGGTAAGATAATGCCTTCTTTGTCGTCCATATCCTCCATAGGTCCCAAGGCAGCGGATGCCATCATATCAAATATCGCAGACGCGGAAGGAACGGGACCCTTCCTTTCGGTAGACGACTTCTGTCTGAGGAGCGGTGCATCCGAAGCCATAGCGAATAAGCTCAAGGAGCTTAATATACTGGGAGACATACCCGAATCCAACCAGTTGTCCATTTTCGACATTTGAGATTATAATAGTACAAATATACAATCCGAAAGGCAGATCTACGATGGAAGAGCAAAGCGGCAAGAAGAAGCATTCAAAGAAGAGGCGTTTTTACAGGAAAGACAAGGATAAACGCGATCAAAACGAGAAGCCGGAAAAGCAGGATAAACAGGAAAAAAGCGAAAGAGGCGAAAAGCCTGATAAGCCTGATAAGCCTGATAAGAAAGAGAAGTCAGACTTCAGACAGTCCAAGGACAAAAACCCAAGAAAGGACCGTCAGAAGCATCACGACAAGGATCACAAGGGCAAACAGGACAAGGTGGAGAAAGCAGAGAGCGCCGATAGTGAGGAGAGTGCAGATATCCCTGCTTCTGCCATAAAGAAAGAACCGGAAGAGGTGATCTTCGAGCTCACATGGGCCGATGCCTGGGGACTATACGGGACGGGTTATCATATCATAATCAAGGATAACAAGGAGCGCATGTATCTTTCCTGGTCCGTTGATCTTAAATACGGTGAGATGAGGATCGGCTCCAGATTGGATGAATTTCTGAACGATATAAAGGGGCTCAATATAGGCTCATGGGACGGAAAGAGGTATACCAAGCCCGGCATACTTGACGGGGACACCTGGAATATCAAGGTTAACAGCCTGATCGTCAGGTGTGAGGCCCAGGGGACGAACGAGTATCCGCCGGAGTGGAAAGCCCTTCTTCAGTGCCTGCATACCAAATGGAACATACCTGTATCAAAAAGAGAACAATGGGAATGATTTTTTTCGGGTTATGAGGTATAATGAGTGAGAATGAGACCTCCTTTTGATAAATGCACCTTTGAGGTTATCAATACATAAGTACATGAATTACATGATCCTGTTACCGGTAGTATGGGGATCAGTTATTTCAAAATATGAGAGGTGAAAGACATGTTAGCGACACTGATACCACTTTTTGACAAGAAAATGATGACCTGTGCTTATTCCATCTTCGCACAGAAGGAGAATCTGCTTGCCACACCTTCGGCAGCGGGGTCCGCAAGGTTCGACGGAGCCGGTAATGTCACGGGATTCGAGATCGTCGATTCAACGGGTATAGATACCCTGTCGGGAAGCAGAGAAGTATTTATAGAGGTAAATGATATCTCCATATTCTCAAACATAGAGGATCAGTGCAAAGCGCCTCATGATAAGCTGGTGCTCCTCATAGGACCCGAGATCCTGCCTGATGAGCCCCATGTAAAGAGGCTTATAGACCTTAAGAACAAGCATTACAAGCTTGCCATAAGGAATCTTCCTATAGACAGATTTGAGGACTACAGGGTTATCCTGAAGCTCATGGATTATATCTTCCTCGATCATAAGAAGATCAAGATACAGGTTGCGAGGGTTTATTTCCAGACCCAGTTCCCCAATCTCAAGCTTGTGGGTGTCAATGTGGACTCCCAGGAGGACTATGATAATCTGACTGCAGGCGGCGGATATACGTTGTATGAGGGCGATTTCTTCAGACTTCCCAAGGTTACGGGAGAGAAGGAGCTTGCTCCTTTGAAGATGAATTATCTCGACCTTCTCAATACCGTGAACGATCCTGATTTTGATCTTACAACTGCAGCTGATATCATACAGAACGATGCTGCTCTCGTTATATCTTTGCTTGAGATAGTCAATCATATGGCCATGAATTCCGAGATAACATCCGTAAGACATGCTGCAGCCATGATGGGACAGAAGGAGCTTAAGAAGTGGATCAATACGGCAGTAACAAAGGAGCTTTGCGCCGATAAGCCGTCCGAGATCACAAGGCTTTCAATGCTCCGTGCAAAATTTGCCGAGAATCTGGCTCCTCTCTTCAAGCTTGAGGATCAGGCTCAGGAGCTTTTCCTTACGGGAATGTTCTCTGTAATAGATCTTATGCTTGATAAGCCCATGGAGGAGGCACTTTCCATGGTCAACATCTCAAAGTCCATAAATGAGGCTCTCCTTGGCAGGACAGGATCTCTGGGAGAAGTCCTTTCCTTCATCGAGGAATATGAGACGGCTTCCTGGCAGGAGGTATCAAGACAGATGATCCTTAAGGAAATCGATATGGATGATGTTTATAAAGCATACCTCGAATCACTGACCTGGTACAGAGATTTCCTGTCACTTGGTAAGAGATAATGGGATTTAGACCGGATTTGGTCTAAAAAATACTTGCAAAAAGTATATCGGTCTGTTAATATACCTTTTGCGTGGCTCGTTGGTCAAGCGGTTAAGACGCCGCCCTCTCACGGCGGAAACAGCGGTTCGATTCCGCTACGAGCTATTGGCGGTCTCGAAGACGGGAGTCTTCGGGACTGTTTTGTTATAACACGGTTTTACAGGAGGATGCTATGGATATGTACGGAACATTTTGGGCCCTGGTACCGCCCCTGGTGGCTATAATCCTTGCACTTATCACCAAGGAAGTATACAGTTCACTGTTTATCGGTATCATAGTGGGAGGACTATTTTATGCGGGTTTCAACCTTGAGGTTGCCATGAATCATGTCTTTTCTGACGGACTTATAGCATCTCTTGCGGATACTTATAATGTGGGTATCATAGTATTCCTTGTATTCCTGGGGATCATCGTATCTTTGATGAACAAGGCAGGAGGATCCGAGGCCTTCGGAGACTGGGCGGCAAGCCACATCAAGACAAGGGTCGGAGCGCAGCTTGCCACAATCCTGCTTGGATGTCTCATATTCATAGATGACTATTTTAACTGCCTTACAGTCGGCTCTGTCATGAGGCCCGTAACCGACAGGCATCAGGTATCCAGAGCGAAGCTTGCATACCTGATAGATGCGACAGCAGCTCCCATATGTATCATAGCACCGGTTTCCTCCTGGGCAGCCGCAGTGTCGGCTTTTGCGCCTGAGGGTACAAACGGTCTGGTGCTTTTCGTAAAGGCTATCCCATATAATTATTATGCAATACTCACAATAGTCATGATGGTAGGATTGACCATTACAAAGGTTGACTTCGGACCCATGGCCATCCATGAGAAGAACGCACTTAACGGGGATATATTCACCATAAAGAAGAGGACAGTGGAGAAGGATAATTCTTCCAAAGGCAAGGGTAAAGTTGTCGATCTTGTCCTCCCCGTGGTGATACTCATAGTTACATGTGTGCTGGGTATGATATATTCTGGTGGATTCTTCTCGGGTGAGACCTTTATAGATGCTTTTGCCAATTCCGATGCATCGGTGGGTCTTGTATTGGGATCCTTCTTTGCCATGGCATTTACCATACTGTTTTATTCTATAAGACGGATCCTGCCCTTCAGGGACTGCATGAACTGTGTGGCAGATGGCTTCACGGCTATGGTACCCGCCATATGCATACTTGCCCTGGCATGGACTCTTAAGGGCATGACAGATTCACTGGGAGCGAAGGAGTTTGTGGCAGGTGTTGTGGAGAGCAGTGCGGGATCATTGCTGAACATTCTGCCGGCTATAGTATTCCTTATCGCATGCTTCCTTGCTTTTGCTACGGGAACATCATGGGGAACCTTCGGGATCCTTATCCCCATCTGCCTGCAGGTATTTCCTCTGGAGAGCGGCAATCCTCTGGCAGTCATCTGTGTATCTGCATGTATGGCGGGAGCTGTATGCGGTGATCACTGTTCACCCATTTCGGATACCACCATCATGTCCAGTGCCGGCGCTCAGTGCGATCACATAGTTCATGTATCCACTCAGCTTCCCTATGCCGTCACTGCCGCAGCGGTTTCATTCGTTGCCTATCTCGTTGCGGGCTTTGTTACCAACGCTGCAGTATCACTGATAATAGGCATCATAGTGATGGTATGCGCTATCATGTTCATGAAATACAGCTTTAACAGTGATAAAAAGGCAGGAGAGAATACGTGACGGATATTTGACAGAGAACAGATACTGTGTTATCTTTATGTGCGTGATCAAGGTGGGCTCGACGAGCCCACCTTTATTATCGCAATTTGACAGCAGCTGCCGTTGCAGCACAGATCCCGGCAGGGATCATTGAGAAATAAATCCGAGAACGATGATGGCAGCAATAAAGGCGGCGGCAATAAGGGCTGCAGAAAGGGGTCATGCAGATGACAGGCGAGAGAGAAGCCTCGCATATAGCTGAGAGATTTGAAAAGATGCTGATCCCGGTACTTGCCAAAGGGGATTACAGCCTGATCAAAACGGAGTATGTTAAGGAATCCGGAGTCTGGTATCTTAGAGCATATATCAGGAGGAATGATGATGAGGCTTTGGGTATCAATGACTGTGCTTACGTCAGCAGGATCATGAGCAAGCAGCTGGATAAGGCCGACTATATAGAGGACTCCTATACCATGGAGATATGCTCCGGAGGATTCATGGAGGCAGCGCAGACAGAGCCGGATCCGGATATACCGGATGATGATCTGGGATAGGCATGAAAACGATGTCCGATATGACATCGAAAGAATAAACAGGGATAAGGATCCCGACACCACACACATTTTAGGAGGAATATAAGAAGATGAACACGGAACTGATCGAAGCCCTTGATATCCTTGAGCGAGAGAAAGACATCAGCAGAGATACACTGTTTGATGCCATCGAAAACTCCCTGATGATCGCCTGCAGGAACAATTTCGGGAAATCAGACAATATCCACATCACCATGGATCGTGAGACCTGCGATTATGAGGTGTATGCAGAGAAGACCGTGGTAGACGAGGTTCTGGACAAGGGACTGGAGATAACCCTTGAGGAAGCACGTAAGATCGATCCGGATATCAAGGTGGGAGATACCGTAAAGATCGATATCGATTCCAAGGAATTCGGCAGGATCGCAACTCAGAATGCCAAAAATGCCATACTCCAGAAGATCAGGGAAGAAGAGAGAAACTCCGTATATGACAGATTTGCCGGACAGGTCAGGGAAGTGGTCACCGGTATCGTACAGAGAGTCAACGGAAGGAATATAAGCATCAATCTTGGAAAGGCGGATGCCATCCTTACGGAGAGCGAGCAGGTCCGTGGCGAGATCCTGCGTCCCACCGACAGGGTAAAGGTCTACATCCTTGATGTAAGGAATACCACCAAGGGCCCCAGGATCACCGTAAGCCGTACACATCCGGAGCTGGTAAGAAAGCTTTTCGAGTCGGAAGTGGCTGAGGTAAGGGACGGAACGGTTGAGATAAGGAGCATCTCAAGAGAAGCCGGAAGCAGGACCAAGATCGCCGTATACAGCTATGATCCCGATGTGGATGCTGTGGGTGCCTGTGTCGGAATGAACGGAAACAGGGTCAATGCCGTTGTCAACGAGCTTGGCGGAGAAAAGATAGATATAGTGAACTGGGATGAGAATCCCGCACTCTTTATAGAGAATTCCCTTTCTCCTTCTCAGGTGGTCTCGGTCATAGTCGATCCCGATGAAAAGACAGCGAAGGTAGTGGTACCTGATTACCAGCTCTCACTGGCTATAGGAAAAGAAGGACAGAATGCGAGACTGGCTGCGAAGCTCACAGGCTATAAGATAGATATCAAATCAGAGACACAGGCAAAGGATGCTCCCGGATTCAGGATGGAGGATTATCTTGATGATGACGATGAGTATGCAGAGGGCGAATATGCAGAAGGTGAGTATTACGAGGGTGAGTATCCCGAAGGCGAATATGTCGAAGGTGCAGGGGATGCTCAGGGCGATTATGAAAACGCCGAATATACCGAAGAGCAGGATGGCGTGAGCGAATACGCCCAGGACCAGGAGATGCCTTCAGAGGATGCAGCTGAGGGTGCGGCAGAAGCCGGGGCTGACGGTGAGGTGCCGGAGGAATAATGACGGATAAGGTGTTGTCCATGCTCTCCATAGCCATGAAGGCCGGCAGGGTCTCATCGGGGGAGACACAGGTACTGAATTCCATAAGGAGTATGGAAGCTTTTCTTGTGATATGCGCATGCGACGCATCGGATCTTACACGAAAGAAATTCAGGGACAAGAGTTCCTTTTACCAGGTCCCCTATGTTGAATACGGGGACAAAGCATCATTGGGAAGGACCATAGGAAGGGATCTAAGATCCGTGGTATCGGTTAATGATGAAGGGATAGCAAATAATATGATCAAGAGACTGGAGGAAGCGGAGATATATGGCAAATAAGAAAAGGATAAGCGAGATCACAAAGGAGATCGTTAACGCCGGGGCGGATATTGCTAATAAGGACGTTATCGCTTTCCTCGAAGCTTCGGGTATAGAAGGTAAAAAGCCCATGTCATCGGTGGAGCCTGAGGAGGAGGAAATGATAAAAAAGCATTTCCTTAAAAAAGGCAGTGCGGGAACCGATGCGGCGGCAAAGAAGACCGATAAGGAAGAAGTTAAGAAGGAAGTTTTAGAGGGCGCCAAGGCGGAAGCCGAAAAGCCGCAGGTGGAGAATAAAACTCCTGTGCAAAAGCCGGCTCCTGCTCAGGGTGCGGCACAGGGTGCGGCACAAAGTGCGGGAAGCGCGCATGCTCCCGCCCAGGGTGCACCGGGTACACCGGGCACGAGACCTGCGGGTGCACCGGGAGCGCCGGGTGCTCCGGGACAGCCTCCGAAAAAGAAAAAGAATATCATATTTACGGTCAATAACGGTGCCGACAGAAGAGGAGGCATGAGGCAGTCCGGCAATATCTCCTCGGGACGCATACAGAGCGGAGGCATACCGGGCAGAGGCATAATAAAGCCCAATGTAAAGCCCTCACCCACTCCCACTGTCAATATCATAAGGCCCGGAGATCAGCAGAATAAAAGGAAGTTTGTTCATCAGGAGCCTTCGGAACCGGCAAGAAGTGATGCAGCAGGCAGCGTAAAGCCCGAAACAAAGGAGGCACCGGCAGCATCTGCACCGGAAGCATCCGCAGCGGATACCGCTGTAAGGCCCGCAGTACGACCTGCAGAGCAGACCATGGACAGGGGCGGCAGCCATCCTGTAAGAGGCCAGGGCGCACCATCCGGTGTAAACAGAGGCAGTGGCGAGAGAAAGGCAGGTAACGTATATGTTAAAACTAATCAATCCTTTCAAAACAATCGTCAGGGTAGTGCAGGTCCTGATAGGGATAATAGGGGTAATAGAAATAGTCAGGACAGGTATGGAAGCGGCCAGAGGCCGGGTTCTAAAGCCCCAGCTTTCGGAAGGAATAACAGCTTTGAAGCAGCACCTTCGGAAAAAGGGGACGGATTAAAGCACAGATCTGACGCCGACAGAAGGAAGCAGAACGATATAAGGAGAAGGAAGGAAGAATACGAGAGGAGAGACGAGGAAAAGGAAAGAAAGAAGTTCAATCCTCACGGCTTCAAAAAGCCTGCTCCGGCTCCCAAGCCCAAGGAAGAGGAGATCAAGGTCATCGTGATCCCCGATACCCTTACCATAAAGGAGCTGGCAGACCATATGAAGATGCAGCCTTCCGTCATCATCAAGAAGCTTTTCCTGTCAGGACAGGTAGTTACGGTTAATTCGGAGCTTTCCTATGAGGAGGCTGAGAATATAGCTGCGGATTATGACATCCTTTGCGAGCAGGAGAAGACAGTTGATGTCATCGCCGAGCTCTTAAAGGAGGAGCCCGAGAACGAGGAGAAGATGGAAAAGAGACCTCCCGTTGTCTGCGTTATGGGACACGTAGACCATGGTAAGACATCGCTCCTTGACTACATCAGAAAGGCTCATGTTACAGATAAGGAAGCCGGCGGCATCACACAGGCCATAGGTGCGTATACCGTTAATATCAAGGGCAGCAACATAACCTTCCTTGATACTCCGGGTCACGAAGCCTTTACCGCCATGCGTATGAGAGGTGCAAATGCAACGGATATCGTTATCCTTGTGGTTGCAGCCGACGACGGTGTCATGCCCCAGACGGTTGAGGCTATCAACCATGCCAAGGCTGCAGGGGTTGAGATAATCGTTGCAGTCAATAAGATCGATAAGCCAAATGCCAACATAGACAGAGTTAAGCAGGAGCTTTCCGAGTATGAGCTCATCTCCGAGGATTGGGGAGGCTCCACCACCTTTGTCCCCGTATCTGCCAAGACGGGACAGGGTATCGACGACCTCCTGGAGATGATCCTTCTGGAGGCAGACGTGATGGAACTCAAGGCCAATCCACGCAGACAGGCCAGAGGTATGGTCATAGAGGCAGAGCTGGATAAGGGAAGAGGAGCAGTGGCTACAGTGCTGGTGCAGAAGGGTGTCCTTCACGTAGGCGATTTCGTTGCCTGCG
Source organism: uncultured Lachnospiraceae bacterium (assembly GCA_946616305.1). Taxonomy (GTDB): domain Bacteria; phylum Bacillota; class Clostridia; order Lachnospirales; family Lachnospiraceae; genus NK4A144. Next base: position 47,104 of record CAMOIV010000002.1, read on the forward strand.
GCATGAGCCACGGAAGAGTCAGGGCTATGATCGATGATAAGGGCCGCAGGGTCAAGGAAGCAGGACCCTCCATGCCTGTTGAGATACTTGGACTTGATGAGGTTCCCGAGGCAGGAGAGATCTTCGTTTCTCCCAAAACGGAGAAGGAGGCTCAGGAATTTGCCAATACATACAATGAGCAGCATAAGAAGGAGCTTCTCTCCGAGACCAGGAAGAAGTCTGTCAGTCTGGATGATATCTATTCACAGATCAAGGAAGGCGATCTGAAGGAATTCAATATCATCATCAAGGCTGATGTACAGGGATCGGTAGAGGCACTTAAGACATCCCTTCTCAAGCTTTCCAATGAGGAGATAGCCGTCAAGGTGATCCATGGCGGTGTCGGCGCCATAAACGAATCGGATGTGGTACTTGCATCCGCTTCAAACGCCATCATCATCGGATTTAACGTAAGACCTGACAATACGGCCAAGCAGATGTCCGAAACAGAGAATGTGGACATACATCTGTACAAGGTCATCTATCAGGCTTTAGAGGATGTGGAAGCGGCCATGAAGGGTATGCTCGGCCCCGTATATGAGGAGAAGATCATAGGCCACGGTGAGATAAGGCAGGTATTTAAGGCATCCGGCATCGGTAAGATAGCAGGATCCTATGTGACCGACGGTATAGTTGAAAGAGGCTGCAGCGTTAAGATCACCAGAGGCGATGAGGAGCTGTTTGACGGACCGCTGTCATCACTTAAGCGTTTCAAGGATGATGTCAAGGAAGTCAGGGAAGGATACGAGTGCGGTCTTGTATTTGAGGGCTTTGATTCCGTCGAGGAAGGAGATATCCTTGAATTCCATAAGACGGTGGAAGTTGAAAGGTCATGAGGAAAAACAGTACAAAGAACAACAGGATAAATACTGAAGTCCAAAGAGCTCTGTCCTCCATAATCAGGACGGTAAAGGACCCCAGAGTGGATCCCTTTACTACAGTTATGGAAGCAGTGGTGGCACCCGATATGAAAACCTGCAAGGTGTATGTGTCGGTACTGGGTGACAACAAAGAGGAAACCATAGAAGGGCTTGAAAGTGCCGAGGGCTACATCAGGAGAGAACTGGCAGGCACGGTGAATCTGAGGAATACACCGAAGCTCACCTTCCTCCTGGATACCTCCATAAGCTACGGCGTTGAGATGTCAAAGAAGATAGAAGAAGTCATAGCCAGTGACACGAAGGCTCAGAACGAAAGGGCTTGGGATGATAGATCTGAATAAGATTTGCGAAGACAAAAACAGCATAGCCATAAGCGCCCACATAAGGCCTGACGGAGATGCCATAGGCTCGGCTCTTGGTATGTATCACTACCTGAAGGCCAGGTATAAGGAGAAAAAGATATCGGTATATCTACTGGATCCGAACCCTCTGTTTTCTTTCCTTCCCGGGTTTGAAGGAATAAAGGCAGCGCCGGATGATGAGGTATACGATCTGTTCATCGCCCTGGATCTCGGTGAGAAGGATAGACTTGGAAAGAATAAGCAGGTGCTTGAGAATGCAAAGGAGGTTGTATGCATAGATCATCATCTGAACTACACCTTCTTAGCCGATGAAGAGCACTCATATGTCATTCCCGAAGCTTCAAGCACGGCGGAACTTGTATACGATGTCATCGATAAGGATGTGATAAACGATGATGCCGCTGTATGCATCTATACCGGCATAGTATGTGATACTGGAGTGTTCCAGTATTCATGCACTGCGAAAAAGACCATGGAGATCGCGGGAGAACTCATGACATACGGGTTCGACCATACCAGAGTGATACAGAAGGCCTTTTTTGAGAAGAGCTACGTGCAGAACCTTCTTCTGGGGCGTGCACTTTTGGAGAGCATCCTTTTAATGGACAAAAGAGTCGTGGTGTCCATGATCTCCCAGAAGATCCTCAAGTTCTATGAGGCTGATTCCAAGGATCTGGAAGGAGTTGTAAATCAGCTCAAGAACACCAAAGGCACTGACGTGGCCATATTCATGTACGAGACCACTACAGGTGAATACAAGGTTTCCTTAAGATCCAACGAAAAGATAGATGTGGCCAGGATAGCCACCGCTTTCGGCGGAGGAGGACATGAAAGGGCAGCAGGGCTGAACCTTGCCGGAAGCTATTATGATGTGGTCAACAACATAACGGCCCTCATAGCGAAGCAATACGACGAGCAGGCCTTGGCGGATGGATGATCCATGATCTACACGGGAGTACTTCCGGTATACAAGGAAAAAGGATATACCTCGAATGATGTGGTAGCAAAGCTTCGGGGTATACTGCATATGAAAAAGATCGGACATACGGGGACACTTGATCCGGAAGCGACAGGTGTCCTCCCTGTATGTCTTGGGAAGGCCACCGCTCTGGTGGGACACCTGACGGACTCAGACAAGACATATGAATGTGTTATGAGGCTGGGAGTCTCAACGGACACGGAGGACATGACAGGCAGGATCCTGAAGGTGTCCGATACAGGAGACCTTACAGACGAACAGATCAAAACGACCCTTTCGGGCTTTGTGGGTGGATACGATCAGATCCCACCCATGTATTCCGCAAAAAAGATCAACGGCAAAAAGCTCTATGAGCTGGCAAGAGAAGGCAAGGTGGTAGAAAGAAAGCCTTGTCATGTGACCATACATTCCCTGGAGGATATCAGGATCTTACGGGGAGGAGAGGGACTTGATGTCTCCTTTACGGTGTCATGTTCGAAGGGTACCTATATAAGGTCTCTTTGCAGGGATGTGGGGGATGTCCTTAATACAGGCGGAGCGATGCTGGAATTAAAGAGGACAGCAGCCTGCGGCATAGACATAGAAAGCACTCATACGCTGTCCGAGATAGAAGAGATGGCAAAGGACTGCAGTGAGCTTGCAAAGCATATACTTCCCATAGACAGGTTCTATGAGGGATATGGGAAGATCACTGTGTCAGGTGATGATAAGAAGAGAGTAAGGAACGGCAATACTTTTTGCAGGAAGTGCCCCGACGGTATGTACAGGGTCTATCTGGATGACGGAGAATTTGCCGCAGTTTATGAGATAAGAAACGGAGAAGCACGGATTTGCAGGTATTTTCTGACATAGAAGAATTCAGGAACAGAACCGGTGACGGTGTTAAGACTGCCGTAGCCATCGGCAAATTTGACGGGATACACAAGGGACACCGCAGGCTTATAGAGGAGATCACATCCTGTAAAGAGCAGGGGATAGGATCTCTCGTGTTCACCTTCAAAAGTCCCATAGGCGATTTCTTCACGAAAGAGAGATCAAAGGTCCTGTCAACCGAGAAGGAGAAGATCTCACTTCTTGAGGAAATGGGAGTGGATTATCTGTATCTGATGAAGGTCAATAAGGAATCGGTATCATATGCCCCGGAGTATTTCGTGAAGGACGTGCTGTGTCAGGGACTTGGTGCCGCCATGATCGCTGCGGGATGCGATCTGTCCTTCGGCAGAGGGGGAGAGGGTGACATGGCTCTTGTCAACAGGATGGCAGGAGAACTGTCCTTTGAGGCACGGATGATACCTCATGTCATGTATAAGGGCAATAAGATCAGCTCCACTCTCATAAGGGAGGCCGTATTGGCAGGGAGGATGGAGGAAGTGGGAGAGATGCTCTCAAGACCTTATTCCATAGAAGGAGAGATCACATACGGGAGGCAGCTTGGACGGACCATAGATATGCCCACTGCCAATGTGATACCCGAAGACGATAAACTTCTGCCTCCATTTGGGGTTTATTTCTCCAGGGTTACGGTAGGGGACGAGACCTACAGAGGTCTGACAAACGTAGGCATCAAGCCTACGGTCTCCGATGAGGATAAGGTATGCGTCGAAACATATATATACGGGCTTGACAGGGACATCTACGGCAAACATATGTCCGTTGGATTACTACATTTTGTACGCCCCGAGATGAGGTTTCCCAATATAGAGATGTTGAAAAAACAAATGCATGATGATAGCATTAAGGGGATTTCCTATTTCGAGAAAACGGAGAAAATATGAACACAGTACTGCTCCTCCAGATGATGGGAGGGTTGGGCCTCTTCCTTTACGGGATGAAGGTCATGAGTGATAGTATAGAAAACGCCGCAGGCGCAAAGCTCAGGGGGATCCTTGAGAGACTTACGACTAACCGGTTCATGGGGATGCTTGTGGGAGTGCTTTTTACCGCCGCGCTTCAGTCATCCAGTGCCTGTACGGTCATGGTGGTATCCTTTGTAAACTCCGGTCTGATGGATCTGTATCAGGCGGCGGGAGTCATATTCGGAGCAAATATAGGAACAACCGTCACATCCCAGCTTGTTTCCTTTAATCTGTCCGAGTATGCGCCTATCTTCCTTCTGGTAGGCGTCGTCATCGTAATGTTTTCCAAGAATGACAAGATCAAAAAATGGGCTGCCATACTGGTAGGCTTCGGTGTGCTGTTCCTGGGACTGTCCACCATGTCATCGGCCATGGCGGGAGTTAAGGAGGATCCGTATGTCATGGGCATACTGGCTTCTCTTACCAATCCCTTACTGGCTATCCTTGTGGGTACTGTGGTCACGGGTGTGATACAGAGTTCATCTGTAACGGTCTCCATCATCCTGCTGCTGTGCAAGGGCGGCCTTATGGATATCCATATCTGTCTGTTCATTATCCTCGGATGTAACATAGGTGCCTGCGTACCTGCCCTTCTCACCGGTCTTGCAGGTAAGAAGGATGCGAAAAGGACAGCTCTTATACATCTGTACTTTAATATCATCGGTACCATCATAATGTACATCATCCTGATCTTCGCCGGCGACTATGTGGTTATGCTTCTGGAAAAGGTCAGCGGAGGAGATCTGGGACGTGAGATAGCAAACGCTCATACCATATTCAAGGTGTTCCAGGTTGCGGTCTTATTCCCCTTCCTGCCTATGATCGTGAAGCTCACATACCTTACCGTTCGGGGCAAGGACAAGGAGGTGGGATACAGATCCCAGTACACCCTCCAGTATATCGGAGAGAAGGTTGTATTCTCCCCTGCTACCGCAGTGGTGGATGCAGTGAGGGAGCTTGAGCGTATGTTAAGTCTTGCTTCGGAGAATATAAACAGGGCCATGAATGCGCTTATCACCCTGGATCATGAGGATATAGAAGAGGTATATGACGTTGAGAAGAACATCAACTTCCTTAATCATTCCATTGTGAATTATCTGGTTAAGGTGGGACAGATGAACCTGCCCGTCGACGACAGACGGCAGATAGGTGCTCTTTTCCACGTTGCCAATGATATAGAGCGTATAGGAGATCATGCCGAGAATGTGGCCGATGCCGCAAGGACAAGGGAAGAGAAGGGCATAAGCTTCTCAAAGCAGGCTCAGACTGAGATGGGTGAGCTCCTTGGCATGGTAAATGATATCATACAGTATTCCATGGACTGTTTCGCCGGGAACGGCAATGTGGATGAAAAGATCGAAATGGTCCAGGAGCTTGAGAATAAGATAGATGTTAAGGAACGTGAGTTTCAGGACAGACATATTCAGAGAATGGCAAACAATGAGTGCAGCGCTGAGGCGGGCATGCTGTTTTCCGATATCATATCGGGACTCGAGAGAGTCGGAGATCATGCCACCAATATCGCTTTTGCCATAAGGGATTCGGAGAAAGAGGATATGTCGGTAAAGCAGGCCGCTTTGAGGGTCTGACGGAGATTCTTTTTGAGAAAACGACTATTTGACATTACTTTCATCTTGATATTATCCATCATCTTTTCCACCATCTTTCCGGCAGGGACGGTCTATGCCCAGAATGCAGGAGAGCTTCTGACTGCGGGCGCCACCAGGGAGATGACAGTGGGAAAGCTGGATGCTGTCTCGGCAGGCAAGGTCCTTACCGCATCTGCAGGTGCAGGTGACGTGGAGAGCGTCTATACAGCCAAGTCCATCGAAAAGATGGAGGAGGAGATAGCCGGCTTTAAGAACCTTGGTATCGCCAATGTTTCGGACCATTTGAATGTCAGAGTTTCCGCAAACGAGACTTCGGATCTTGTGGGTAAGATGACCAAGAATTCTGCCTGCGAGATACTGGATGTACAGGGAAACTGGGCACATATCAAATCCGGTAAGGTCACCGGATATATCAACACCGACTTTATCCTTACAGGTACGGAGGCTCAGACCAGGGCCATGCAGGTCATGAGATACATAGCCACCGTCACCACAACTACTCTGTTTGTCAGGGAGCAGCCAACCAAGAATTCCGCGGTGCTGACCATGGTCCCGGTGGATGAGAAGCTTGAGATCATAGAAGGACAGGAGGGAGATCAGTGGGTCAAGATAGTCATTGATGAGGATGAGGGCTATGTGAACACTGATTATGTCAAGATCTCGCAGGAGCTTGATAAGGCCATGACCATGAGCGAGCTTAGGTACGGCTCCGGCGTGTCGGATGTCAGAGTATCCCTCGTTAACTACGCGATGCAGTTTATCGGAAATCCTTATGTATGGGGCGGAACGAGCCTTACCAAGGGCTGCGACTGCTCGGGATATGTACAGGCTATATTCAGAAAATACGGATATTCGCTGCCCAGGACATCAAGAGAGCAGGCCAAGGTTGGCACCAAGGTTTCCTCCATTGCGGATGCAAAGCCCGGAGATCTTGTATTCTACGGTAAGGGCGGTACCGTAAATCATGTGGGTATATATATCGGTGACGGAAGGATAGTCAATGCATCCAACAGAAGGACAGGTATCAAGATAAGCAATGCCACTTATCGTACCCCTTATGCGGTGAGAAGGATACTTCCATGATACCGTTTTCTCCGGCATGATGCTGCCCTGCAGCCGGCTTTCTTAAGACTTTGAGTTTTCATTGATCATAAAGAGAGATGGATCATGGGGGTTTTCCACAGCCGCCGGCACCATCGGGATCGATCACCGCTGTATAGCTGTTGTCTCTTTTACGGCAGTTTCTACGATCAGTGTTGATTTTAGTTATGGGTTATGGTAATATGTGAAAGCTGTTTACCGCCACCCGGTCGACCGGGCAGTCTCTGAAGCATCAGACGGTCGTCTTAGTGGCCGGAGTATCAGATAAACGGGTATGACCCGAAACAAAGATTAAAGGAGACAGACATGATCACAAAAGAAAAGAAGACGGAGATTATCGAAAAGTACGCTTCAAAACCCGGGGACACGGGTTCACCTGAGGTCCAGATAGCGATCCTTACGGAACGTATCAGGGAACTTACGGAGCATTTAAAGTCCAACACACATGATCACCATTCAAGACGCGGTCTTTTAAAGATGGTCGGTAAGAGAAGAGGACTTCTTGATTATCTCAAGAAGAAGGATATCGAAAGATACAGAGCTATCATTGAGAAGCTTGGTATCCGTAAGTAAGTATATCAGGGGTGGGATT
>CAMOIV010000003.1 GCA_946616305.1 uncultured Lachnospiraceae bacterium
CTTTCGGATATTGCGAGGGAACTGGAGATGGCCGCTGACGGAGCCGATATTGAAACCATTGTCCGGCTTCATGGCACTTTTACGGCTGATTACGGAAGGCTTGTAGATCAGATAAGGGTTTTGTGACGGCTTAAAAAAAGTGTCTAAAGGCTTGACAGCTTATGCTATATTTTCAACATGTATGGGGCAAGGCGGGAGCAGATGTTTTCTGCGCAGTACTTTTTCGAGGCGTGATGTTACTTGGAAAGTGCTCCTAAAATCAGGGGCTCGCGTACAGGATGTACGCGAGAGGCAGTACTGAACATGGATGTGAATACATGCCGTCAAGCGTAAAGACTACAGCAGCAGCTTCATCGCACCCAACGTACGCCTGCTCATAGTGGATGATAACAAGGTCAATCTCCTGGTGGAAAAGAAGCTGCTTCGGGAAACACAGATTCAGGTTGACACAGCCGAGGGCGGAGAAGAGGCTCTTAAACTAACGATGGAGAAAAGTTATGATGTCATACTCATGGACCATCTGATGCCGAAAATGGACGGGATCGAGTGTTTTAGAAGGATACGCAATCAGACAGAGGGCAGGTGCGCAGACACTCCCGTGATCATGTTGAGTGCAAACGCGGAAGGGGAGAATGCCGATCTGTATGCGGAAGCCGGATTTGATGACCACCTTATGAAACCGGTTTCAGGAGCCGCCCTGGAGGAGGTTCTCCTAAAGCATCTGCCGAAAGACAAACTGGAAGGATCCGAAGCCGAAGACGTGACGTAAGCATCAGGGAGCGCATGGCATCGGAGTGGCGGCCCGGGAAGAACAAAACAGAAGCCGCCCGGAGGACATATGGAATTCAAATTACATTCGGAATATCAGCCTACCGGCGATCAGCCGCAGGCAATAAAGAAACTGGTAGAGGGTTTCAAAGAGGGCAACCAGTTTGAGACACTTCTTGGCGTGACAGGTTCCGGCAAGACCTTCACCATGGCAAACGTCATAGCCGCCCTGAATAAGCCCACGCTCATCATCTCACATAACAAGACACTTGCCGGACAGCTTTACTCGGAGATGAAGGAATTCTTCCCCGAGAACGCGGTGGAATACTTTGTGTCCTACTACGATTACTACCAGCCGGAAGCCTACGTCCCCTCCACGGACACATATATAGAGAAGGACTCTTCAATAAACGACGAGATAGACAAACTGAGGCTTTCCGCCACGGCGGCACTTTCCGAAAGAAATGATGTCATAGTGGTGGCCTCCGTATCCTGTATATACGGACTGGGATCACCGGATGACTATATGAGCATGATGATCTCTTTAAGACCCGGCATGGAAAAGGACAGAGACGAGGTCATCCATGAACTCATAGGCATCAGATACGACAGGGCGCAGACTGATTTTAAGAGATCCACCTTCAGGGTACACGGAGACGTGCTGGATATCTTTCCCGCAGAATCCGATGATACGGCGGTGAGGATAGACTTTTTCGGGGACGAGATAGAAAGGATCACGGAATTTGACGTTCTGACAGGCCACCCCAAGGCAGAACTCAAGCACATAGCCATATTCCCGGCATCACATTATGTGGTGACCAGGGAAAAGATGGAGAAGGGTATAGCTCTTATTGAGGAGGAGCTTAAGGAGAGGGTAGGATATTTTAAGTCCGAGGATAAGCTCATAGAGGCACAGCGCATATCCGAGAGGACCAATTATGACATAGAGATGATGAGAGAGACCGGGTTCTGCTCAGGGATAGAGAACTACTCAAGGCCCCTCTCGGGCAGAGCTCCCGGATCGGCACCCATGACACTTATGGATTTCTTTCCCGATGATTACCTTGTCATAGTGGATGAGAGCCATATCACGATACCCCAGATAGGAGGCATGTATAACGGAGACCAGGCAAGAAAGGATTCCCTTGTGGAATACGGCTTCAGACTGCCATCTGCAAAAGACAACAGACCTCTTTCCTTTGAGGAATGGGAGATGCACCTTGATAAGCTGCTTTTCGTTTCGGCCACACCGTCGGATTATGAGGAGGCGCATGAGCTTCTAAGAGCGGAACAGATCATAAGGCCCACGGGTCTTTTGGATCCCGAGATCATCGTGAAGGGTACAAAGGGCCAGGTGGACGACCTTGTAAGTGAGATAAACAAGGAGACCAAAAAGAAGGGTAAGGTCCTGGTGACCACTCTCACAAAAAGGATGGCCGAGGACCTTACGGATTACCTAAGAGAGGCGGGCATCAGGGTCAAGTATCTGCATTCGGATGTGGATACACTGGAAAGAGCGCAGATAATAAGGGATATGAGACTTGATGTATTTGACGTTCTGGTAGGAATCAATCTGTTAAGAGAGGGTCTTGATATCCCGGAGATAACGCTTGTGGCAGTAATGGATGCCGACAAGGAAGGCTTCCTGCGTTCGACCACGTCTCTTATCCAGACCGTGGGCAGGGCAGCCAGAAATTCGGAAGGCCATGTTATAATGTATGCCGATACCGTTACCGGATCCATGAAGGAGTGCATAGAGGAGACCGAGAGGAGACGTCGGATCCAGTCGGAGTATAATAAGGAACACGGTATCACACCCCAGACCATCAAAAAGGCGGTGAGAGACCTTATATCCATTTCAAAATCCGTTGCAAAGAGCGAATACGAACTGGAGAAGGATCCCGAGTCCATGGATCGTAAGGAGCTTATGAAGCTTACGGAGGATATCGGCAAACAGATGAGAAAGGCTGCGGCAGAACTTGATTTCGAGACAGCAGCCGTTCTACGTGATAAAATGATAGAGTTAAAAAAGTATCTGATGGATTCATGATCAGGACTGATTACCCGGAGAGCTCCGGGAGAAAGGAAGATCCGCACTGTATTCATGCAGGATCGGATCGAGGATGACAATGGGAAAGAAGCTGTCCATAGTTGTACCCACATTTAATGAGGCAGGAAATGTAGGAGAACTTGCAAAGCAGGTTGCCGAAGCCATGAAGGGACTGGATTATAATATCTGGTTCATAGACGATTCCAATGATGAAACCCCCGGGGTGCTTGAGGAACTGTGTAATAACGATAAGCACTGCCATTACCACCACAGGGAGGGAGAAGCGCAGACTGGACTTGCCACAGCCGTTATAGAGGGATTCAATATGGCAGACGGCGATTTCCTTGCGTGCATGGATGCGGATCTCCAGCATCCCCCCAGGGTTTTAAGACCCATGTATGCCGCAATGCTGTCGGGAGCGGACATGTGCATCCCCTCCAGACTTATAAAGGGCGGCTCCGACGGAGGCCTGAACATCGTGAGGAAGGTTATATCCGGAACTGCAAGATGGATAGGGAAGTTGTCTCTTTCGGCATTAAGGAATATATCCGATCCCACATCGGGGCTTTTTATGTTCCGCAAGGATATGCTTGAGGGAGCGGATCTTAGGCCTGTGGGCTGGAAGATAATGGTAGAGGTCCTTGCCATGTGTGACTACAGACTTATCGTGGAGATCCCCTATGAATTCCAGGACAGGAACTCCGGAGAATCAAAGATATCAAAGTCCGCCACCATAGATTACCTTAAGCAGCTGACGGATCTTCGTACAAGAGGCAGGAACCATGATTCCGTGCTTGTTACCAGATGGTCACCGGATTTTACCAAAAGCATGGTGGAGAAGTATTGCCCGTAAGGATACAGATACAGGTCGATTATGAAGAAGAGCGATAGCGAGACTGAAAAGAAAAAATACATAAGGATCAGAGGAGCCAAGGAACATAATCTGAAGGGATTGTCGGTTGATATCCCGAGAAATGAGCTCATAGTCATGACAGGACTTTCCGGATCGGGAAAGTCCTCACTTGCCTTTGACACCATATATGCGGAGGGACAGCGGAGATATATGCAGTCCCTGTCCAGTTATGCCCGTATGTTTCTGGGACAGATGGACAAGCCGGATGTGGAATCCATAGAGGGGCTGCCTCCTGCCATATCCATCGACCAGAAATCCACCAACAGGAATCCCAGATCCACGGTGGGCACAGTCACGGAGATATATGATTACCTCAGGCTTCTGTATGCAAGGATAGGAGTTCCCCACTGCCCCAACTGCAAAAAAAAGATAGAGCGCCAGACTGCGGATCAGATGGCGGATATCTTAATGAGCCTTCCCGAGAGAACGAAGATACAGCTTCTGTCCCCCATAGTAAGGGGCAAAAAGGGCAGACATGAGAAGGTCCTTGAGAGAGCGAAAAAGTCGGGATATGCCAGAGTCATGATCGACGGCCTTCTATACGATCTGTCCGAAGAGATCGAGCTGGATAAGAACATACGACACAGCATCGAGATAGTAGTGGACAGGCTGGTGATCAAGGAAGGGATAGAGAGCAGGCTTGCGGGCTCCATAGAGAACGTGCTTGAGCTGTCCCAGGGGCTTATGAACGTGGATATCAATTCGGGAGAAAGGACCATGTCCTTTTCCAATACCTTCTCCTGCCCCGACTGCGGCATTTCCATACCTCCCATAGAGCCCAGAAGCTTTTCCTTCAACAATCCCTTCGGGGCCTGCCCTGTTTGCTCGGGCCTGGGATATAAGATGGAATTTGACGAGGATCTGATGATCCCGGATAAAAGCCTTTCTTTTAATGAGGGATGTGTAAGCTGTATGGGATGGATGAGCTCCAAGGACCCGGGCAGTTATTCCCATGCGCTTTTGGAAGCCCTTTCAAAGGCCTACGGCTTTTCCCTTGATACACCTTACGAGGAGCTGCCCGAGAAGGTGCGGCATATGTTCATATACGGTACCGGAGGAAGGACAGTGAGGGTCCATTATAAGGGTATGCATTCCGAGGGCGATTATGAAGATGCCTTCCCGGGGCTTATCAAGAATATGGAACGAAGATACAGGGAGACTGCATCCGAATCAGCCAAAGCCGAATACGAACAGTTCATGAGGATAACTCCCTGCGAGGAGTGTAAGGGACAGCGGCTGAAAAAGGAATCCCTTGCGGTAACGGTGGATGATAAGAATATATTCCAGCTGACGGAAATGTCGGTAAAGCAGCTTCTGAAGTATTTCGATGAGATACCGGATTCCATAACTCCCCAGCAGCAGCTTATCGGACAGAACATCATAAAGGAGATATATTCCCGTATCAGGTTCATGAATGATGTGGGTCTTGATTATCTTACCCTTTCCAGGGCAACGGGAACTCTTTCCGGAGGAGAAGCCCAGAGGATAAGACTGGCAACACAGATCGGCAGCGGTCTGGTAGGAGTGGCATATATCCTGGATGAGCCATCCATAGGGCTGCATCAGCGTGATAACGACAAGCTGCTGTCCACCCTCAAACACCTGAGGGATCTGGGCAATACCCTGATCGTGGTGGAGCATGATGAGGATACCATGCGGGCAGCGGACCAGATCATAGATATAGGACCAGGAGCCGGAACCCATGGCGGAAATCTTGTGGCACAGGGCAGAGCAGATGAGATAGCCAAAATACCGGAGTCCATCACAGGACAATACCTTGCGGGCAGGCTCTCTATCCCTATGCCGGACAAAAGAAGGAAACCCACGGGATGGATAGAGATAAAAAATGCCAGGGAGAATAATCTAAGAGGCATCGATGTTAAGATCCCCCTCGGAGTCATGACCATCGTTACCGGGGTTTCGGGATCCGGGAAGTCCTCCCTGATAAATGAGATACTGTATAAGAATGCGGCAAAGAAGCTTAACAGAGCCAGAGTGATCCCGGGAGCATCGGACGGGGTAAAGGGTCTTGAGCAGCTTGACAAGGTTATAGCCATAGATCAGTCTCCCATCGGCCGTACCCCCAGATCCAACCCTGCAACATATACCGGTGTGTTCGATCAGATAAGGGACCTTTTCTCCAACACTCCCGAAGCAAAGGCCAGAGGCTATGGAAAGGGACGTTTCTCCTTTAATGTAAGGGGCGGCAGATGTGAGGCCTGCAGCGGAGACGGTATTATCAAGATAGAGATGCATTTCCTGCCGGATGTATTTGTTCCCTGCGACGTGTGTCACGGTAAGAGATACAACAGAGAGACCCTGGATGTGACATACAAGGGCAAGACCATATCCGATGTATTGGAAATGACGGTTGAGGAGGCTCTGGGATTCTTTGAGAATCTGCCCTCCATAAGGAATAAGATCCAGACCCTGTACGATGTGGGCCTTGGCTATGTAAGGCTGGGACAGCCCTCAACGGAGCTGTCCGGCGGAGAAGCCCAGCGTATCAAGCTGGCATCCGAGCTGTCCAGAAAAGGCACGGGCAAGACCATATATATCCTGGACGAGCCTACCACGGGTCTTCATTTCGATGATGTGAAGAAGCTCATCATGATCCTGAGGAGACTTACCGAATCAGGTAATACCGTGGTTGTTATAGAGCATAATCTGGATGTGATAAAATGCGGGGATCAGATCATAGACATGGGACCTGAAGGAGGAGACGGAGGCGGACTTGTGATAGCCACGGGAACTCCCGAGGAGGTCGCAAAGAACAAAAAGAGCTATACCGGAAAATATATAGCAAGGATCCTGGAGCAGGGATCGGGAAAAAAACAGAAAAAAAGAGAAACAGGGGTTAAGAAATCCTGAGTTTATGCCGATAACACATATGCATGGATGTAATCTTTAACGGCACGGACGCACTTAAACATGTGCGTCCTTTTTTATACGTTGAAACTTTCCTTGTTTCGTTTATAATATAAGGGTTAATATTTGGCATATTAGATTTGAGACGAGGAAATTATGAGCGGAACGGATATAGGGATAGATTTAGGTACGGCCAGCGTACTTGTATATATCAGAGGAAAGGGTGTTGTGTTAAAAGAGCCCTCGGTGGTTGCTTTTGACAGGGACACCAATAAGATCAAGGCCATAGGTGAGGAAGCAAGGCTCATGCTTGGCCGTACACCCGGTAACATCGTGGCCATAAGGCCCATGAGACAGGGAGTTATCTCCAATTACACGGTTACGGAGAAGATGCTTAAATACTTCATCCAGAAGGCTGTGGGCAAGAGGACCTTCAGAAAGCCGCGTATCTGTGTGGGTGTACCCTCGGCAGCATCCGAGGTTGAGAGGAAGGCGGTTGAGGACGCCGCATACCAGGCCGGGGCCAGAGAAGTATCCATAATAGAAGAGCCTATAGCCGCAGCCATAGGTGCAGGTATAGATATAGTCAAGGCCTGCGGCAACATGATAGTAGATATCGGCGGAGGAACGTCGGATATAGCGGTCATATCCCTTGGAGGAGCCGTTGAGTCCACATCCATAAAGGTTGCGGGAGATGATTTCGACGAAGCCATAGTCAGATATATGAGAAAGAAGCACAACCTCCTCATAGGAGAGCCGACTGCGGAGGATCTTAAGATAAACGTAGGATCGGTCTTCAAAAGGGACGAGGTTGACTATATGGATGTGAGAGGAAGAAACCTGTTAACGGGACTTCCGGTAACCGTCAAGGTATCCTCCGAGGAAACGGAGGAGGCCCTCAAGGAAGCCACATCCCAGATAATAGAAGCAATACACAGCGTGTTGGAGCGCACACCACCCGAATTGGCAGCGGATATAGCATCCAGAGGAATAGTGCTGACGGGCGGAGGATCTCTGCTAAGAGGTCTCGAGGAACTGATAACCGAAAAAACCGGCATAAATACCATGACTGCCGAGGATCCCATGACTGCGGTTGCAGTGGGGACCGGTAAATATGTGGACTTTATTGCGGGCTACAGAGAAGAGGACTGACATATGGTAAAAGGTCTTTACATCGCACACAGCGCAATGATCAACGAGCAGCACAGGATGGATACCCTGACCAACAATCTGGCCAATACATCCACCACCGGCTACAAAAAGGAAGGAGCAACATCCCAGACCTTCGCAGATGCGCTTGCGGTAAAGATCAAGGACTCATCCGAATGGTATCTGTCCAGAAGGATGGGCAACATGCAGCCCGGCGTCAAGATAGGCGAGAACTATGTTGACTGGTCGGAGGGCGGCTTCAGGGAGACGGAGAACACCTTTGACCTGGCACTGTCCGACTCAGGCTTTTTCAGGATCGAATTCACCGACAAGGCCGGTAACACCAGCGAGAAATATACAAGAGACGGATCCTTTACCCTCACTCTGCAGGGAACTCTTGTAACCAAGGACGGAGATTATGTGCTGGATACCAACGGCAATCATATAACCTTAGATCCCACACAGGATGCAACGATAGACAGACAGGGCAACATATTCCAGGGAGCAGGCGCTGCCCCCGTTGCCACCATAGGCATCACGGATTTCCAGAGGAATGAAACCGGAACGGATTATTATTTCCTTGAGAAATACGGTGAGAATATGTATCAGGCAGTTGAGGGGGCTACCCAGATCCCGTCCAACGCCCAGATCTATTCCGGATATCTTGAACAGTCAAATGTCGAAACGGTATCGGAAATGGTCAATATGATCGCTGTCCAGAGACAGTATGAGATCAATCAGAAGATAATCACCACGATAGACGATTCGCTTGAGAACTCAGTCAATCAGATCGGTAAGCTTGGCTAAGGAGGAGGTATGACATGGTAAGATCATTATGGACAGCCGCCACAGGCATGATCGCGCAGCAGGTAAACGTTGATACCATCGCGAACAATCTGGCAAACGTTAACACCACCGGATACAAAACGGAAGTAAATGAATTCAAGAGCCTTTTATATCAGACCATGCAGACTAAGACCACTACTGCAAATGCGGAGCAAAAGCCCATAGGCGCTCAGGTGGGACTTGGTGTGAGGAATGCATCCATAACCTCACAGTTTACCGACGGAGCTCTGCTGGAGTCCGAGAATGCCACAAGCTTTGCCATACAGGGCAAGGGCTTCTTCGCAGTGAGAGGCAATGACGGCAATACATATTACACAAGGAACGGCGATTTCAATTTCAATCTGAACGCGGGAGGAGGACTGGCACTGTCAAACTCTGACGGTTTTCCCGTACTGAACACGGCCGGGCAGCCCATAGTACTTAACGGAGATTATATGGCCAGCAAGATAACAGTGGATGCAGAGGGCAGGATCCTTTATCCTGATGCGCAGAACAACCCCCAGCCCGTTGGAATGCAGATAGGCCTTACACAGTTTCAGAATCCCAAGGGCCTTAATAAAGTGGGAGATTCCCTGTTCGCTGTGACAGCAGCCTCGGGACAGCCCATGAATGAAGCAACCAACGCAAATCTTGAGAAGTCGGTGGTGAGACAGGGATACCTTGAAGGCTCCAATGTACAGGTTGCCGATGAGATGGTCAATCTCATAGTCGCCCAGAGGGCATACGAGTTGAATTCAAAAGCCATCACTACCACCGATGAGATGATGCAGACAGCCAATTCCCTTAAGAGGTAAATAGGATAATATGGATATAGATACAAGTTATCTGACCACACTTTCAGAACAGGCAGTTTCAAATGCCAACAGCAGGAAGATCAAGGATACCCTGTCAGGGTTATCCAAATCTGCCGCCGCAGGGGGATCCAAAGTGGATACGGCGGAGGATGAGAAGCTGCTTGATGCATGCAAACAGTTCGAAAGCTATTTCGTCGAACAGATGTATAAGGAGATGCTGAAGACCGTTCCCACAGATGAGCTGGAGAACGGATCCAATAAGATGCTGGTAGATTATTACAAGGAGAATCTTGTAAAGGAGTATGCCTCCAAGACGACTGAGCAGGAGAGCCTTGGACTGGCACAGATGCTCTATGAGCAGATGAAGAGGAATATCGGCGTCACACCCGAGGAAATAGATGCCAGGGCGGCAGAAGCCGGGGTCAATGCATCCGAAGCCAAAGATGAACAGGCAGAATAATGCAGCTTGCCGGCGTAATCGACCACATAATCTATTTTAAAGAAGAGAGTTCATATACCGTTCTCATACTCAACGCCACCGACGGGGAAGCATATACCTGCGTGGGAGAGCTTCCCGGGCTTTCCCCCGGTGAGGCGGTGATCTTTGAAGGCGATTTGGCCATCAATCCCAAATACGGAGTACAATTTCAGGTTTCAGGGTTTTCATTCAGTGCCATGGATGATGAGGCATCTGTGTTAAGATATCTGTCCTCGGGCTTTGTAAAAGGCATAGGTCCGGGCCTTGCAAAAAGGATAGTGGACAGATTCGGACAGGAGACCTTCAGGATCATGGAGGAGGAGCCCGAGCGTCTTGCAGAGATAAAGGGCATATCATTGAGGATGGCCGTTTCCATGGCAAGATCCTTTGAAGAAAGGGCGGGAAGCCGCCAGGCCATCTCATTCCTCATGCAGTACAATATAAGCCCGAACCTTGGGAAAAAGATATATGACCGGTACAAAGACGAAGTCTATGAGATCATCCGCAGCAATCCATACAGGCTTATCGAGGATATAGACGGCGTAGGCTTTGAAACTGCAGACAGGCTGGCAGAGAGGACCGGTATCGCCAGGGATTCGGAATACAGGATCAGATCCGCCGTAATATATCTGTTGTCTTCCGCCCTGGCCCAGGGAAGCGTCTGTCTGACCCGGGAGGAGCTTATGGAGCGCGCCCTGGAGATTCTTGATGTGGACAGGGATCTTATCCTTAGACAGCTTGACAACCTGTCCGTGGAACGCAAGATCATAAGGGAAGAAGAGGAAGGGACCTCCTACATTTACGGCGAGAATGCCTATTATACGGAAGCAGAGATCGCCAGGCTTCTTTTCGACCTTAACCTGGGGGCGGCAAAGGATGAAAAGAAGGCATATGAAGCGGTCTTAAACCTGGAGAAGCAGGAGAGGATAACCCTTGAGGATATGCAAAGAGAAGCCGTGGTGGGAGCGATCTGTGATACGGTTTCCGTGATAACAGGTGGCCCCGGAACCGGCAAAACGACCATAACAAATCTGATAATAAGGTATTTTGAGAGCCTCGGAATGGACATCACACTGGCAGCGCCTACCGGAAGAGCGGCAAAGAGACTGTCGGAAGCCACAGGCTGTGAGGCAAAGACAATACACAGGCTGCTGGGAGCAGGGGCTGTGGCAGAAGACACGGGCAGGGCGTATTTCATGCATGACAGGGAAAACCCTCTGGAGACCGATGTGATAATCGTAGATGAAATGTCCATGGTGGATATGTTTGTATTCAGGGCAATGATAAGAGCGATCGTTCCGGGTACCAGACTGATCCTTGTGGGAGATTCAGATCAGCTTCCGTCCGTGGGACCCGGTGCCGTATTGCGGGATATCATAGGGGCAGGCTGTTTCAGGGTGACGAAGCTGAACAGGATATACAGGCAGTCCGAGGCCTCGGCTATAGTCCGGAATGCCCATCTGATCATAGAGGGCAGGGATGTGGACCTTGATGAGAAGAGTTCGGATTTCTTCTTTCTCGAGAGGAGCGATCCGGAACGTATCATCATGGGCATGATATATCTTGCACAGAAAAAGCTGTCGGGCCACCTTGGATGTGACCCATTGGAGATACAGATCATGACTCCCATGAGAAAGGGAGTCCTTGGGGTGGAGAATCTGAACGTGAGGCTTCAGGAGGCAATGAACCCGCCTGATCCAAAAAAGAGGGAGATCGCAACACCAAACGGGATCATCAGAGCCGGGGATAAGGTCATGCAGATCAAGAACGATTACGAGATGCCCTGGGAGATATCTAATAAAAGAGGGATGGTGTGCGAGACGGGAACCGGAGTGTTTAACGGAGACATAGGAAAGGTACTGTCAGTCTCTTTCGATTCATGTTATGTGAGGTTCGATGATGACAGGGAGGCTGTATACAAGGGAGATGCCGTTTCGGAACTGGAGCTGGCATATGCCATAACGGTGCACAAGTCCCAGGGCAGTGAGTACAAGGGTGTGATCATACCTCTGCTTGGAGGGCCGAAGATGCTGATGAACCGCAACCTGCTTTATACGGCAGTGACCAGGGCAAAGGAGCTTGTGTGCATCATGGGTTCGAAACAGGCTGTAAAGGAGATGATAAGCAACGAAAGAGAGGAAAAAAGATACACGGGTCTTCAGAGGCGGCTATTGGAGATCATGGGTACTTGATCTCCTGTTTCCCGTTAGATGCCCCTTTTGCGACGATATACTGCCCTATGGACTTAAGGGTCTGTGCTTTGACTGCAGGAGGAAGCTGAAGGAGGGTGCCCTTCTGATCGGAAGGGATCACTGCATGAGGTGCGGCAAGCTCCTGGAAAAAGGAGAGATCGAGTATTGCAGAGACTGTAAAAAGACAGTCCACAGCTTTGACAGGGGAAGAGCGCTGTATGTATATAATGATACGGTAAAAGCCGCAATAACAAGGTTCAAATTCGGCAACAGACCCGAATACGCCGGGTACTTCGGCGAACAAACGACGTCACATCTTGAGGACTTTATCATGAACAGCCGACCCGATGCCATAGTCCCGGTGCCTGTTTCAAAAGAAAAACTGAAGCGGCGGGGATACAATCAGGCAGAGCTTCTGGCACGTCAGATATCATCAAGGACCGGGATCCCGGTGAATACATCCATGGTAACGAGAATACAGGATACTATACCCATGAAGGAGCTTGGAAGAGCGGAGCGAATGAAAAACCTTAAAGGGGTTTTCAAAGTGGGTGTTATTGATGTAGAATGTAGGAACGTCTTAGTAGTGGATGATATTTATACTACGGGCAGTACGATGGATGCTATGGCTGATGTATTAAAGCAGAACGGGGTGGAGAGAGTATTCTTTGTGACTCTGGCTGCCGGTATATCGGTTTAGGGCATAAATTCATTATCTTGATAGGAGAATAGCCATGGAAGTTAAGAATTGTCGTAAGTGCGGAAGGATATTCAACTATATCGGAGGTATGCCGATTTGTCCTATGTGTAAGGAGAACCTGGAGAAGAAATTCGAAGAGGTTAAGAATTATATCAGAGAGAATCCTCAGTCAGGCATTCCCGACATCTCCAGGGATTGTGAGGTTGAAACGGGACAGATACAGCAGTGGATCCGCGAGGAGAGGCTGGTATTTGCGGATGATTCACCGGTGGGCATACCCTGTGAGAGATGCGGGACCATGATCCACAGCGGCAGATACTGTGATAAGTGTAAAGCCGAGCTGGCAAGCGGACTGAACAATTCCATAGCAAAGCCTCAGGCACCGGTCAATGAGCCCAAGAAGAACACAAGGGACAACCCGGCCATGAGGTTCTTAAGATGAGCACCATAGATGGTGACAGAGTGATGCTGATGACCAGGATGGCCTCTTTTGAAGAGAACGAAGGCAAAGAGGCTATCAGGATCTGTAACTATTTCAGGAGCGATTACGTTACATTGAATGTTGTCAGATCCATTGTTTCCGCCACAGTTTCCTACGGACTTGTCCTGGGACTGTACATCTACTACAACATAGATCAGCTACTTCAGGATATATATACGATGGATCTGATCGAAACCGGCAGAAGGCTCATCACCGCATATGTGATATTTGCGGGAGCTTTCGGCATCATAGCCTATGTCGTGTACTCCTTCAGATACGATAAAGCCAAAAAGCAGCTCAAGGATTATAATTATGCCTTACGGGAGCTGCTTAATATACAGGAAGTAGACATCGATGGATAATATTTATGAAATAAGAGATTACATAGAAGGATTTGTCAGCCGTTTTGAGATATGGATCAAGGCAGCTTTCAGATTCATTCTTGCCATGATCACCCTTTCCGTGGTAAACGGCAGATTGGGATATATGGAGAGGCTCGATTCCTCAACCATAGTGGTGGCAGTATCTCTTTTATGCGCACTGATGCCCTCGGGGATGATCGTATTCTTCGCGGCTGTCTTTGTTGTTCTTCATGCATATGCCCTTTCCCTGGAAGTGGCTATCATAGTTCTGGCATTGTTCCTGCTGATGTTTCTGCTTTATTTCAGATTCACACCCAATGATACTCTGGCGGTGATACTGACACCGATTTCATTCCTCGTAGGGATACCCCACACCATGCCTCTCATATACGGCCTTTGCGGTTCTCCGTTTTCGGCACTTTCTGTAGGCTTCGGTGCGATCTCTTATTTCACGGTGGACTACGTTTCCGATTCCGCGGATAAGATCAAGGGCATGACGGATGCCACCACGGTGGAGCGTTTCAGGACCATTCTTGACGGGATGATCAAGAACCGTACCATGATGGCCTATGTTATCGCTTTTGCCGCCACCGTGGTACTTGTGAGCATAATAAGACGGCTGCCCATTAAGCATGCATGGTCCATAGCCATAGGCCTCGGTGCAGCCACTGAGATAATAATGCTTATGATACTGTCCGTCAGGCTTAATGCGGATATAAACATCCCGCCGCTCTTTGTGGGGACCATCATAGCCACAGCCATAGCATTCCTGTATAAGCTGTTCGTATTCAGCGTCGATTATGCAAGGACGGAGAGAGTCCAGTTTGAGGACGACAGCTATGTGTACTACGTGAAGGCGGTTCCCAAGATCAAGACCTCCGTAAAAAGGAGGATGGCAAAGGACAGGAAAGAGAAAAAAGAGCAGGAAGAAGACTATTAAATGCAGCAGATCATTGATATGATCAAAAACTTCATAAGCTTCGACTCAATACCGGCGATGGGGATCACAGATTATCTTGAGATCCTCATTATAGCATTTCTGGTATATGAGGTGATGATATGGGTCCGCGAGACCAGGGCATGGTCACTGATGAAGGGTGTGGTTGTGATCATACTTTTCGTGCTGTTTGCATATCTTCTCCAGATGACTACCATACTGTGGCTGGTCCGCAACGGATTCAGCGTACTCATCATGGCAGCCCTTATCATATTTCAGCCGGAGCTCAGGAGAGCTCTGGATCACCTGGGCAGGAAGAATTTCGTTTCCTCCTTCTTCAGCTTCAATAATTCAAACGTCAACGAGCGTTTCTCCGATAAGACCATGAATGAGGTCATAAAGGCCAGCTACGAGATGGGAAGAGAGAGAACGGGAGCCCTCATAGTCATACGCCAGGAGGATCCCTTGAATGAATACATCAATACCGGCATAGAGGTAGATGCGGTAGTTACAAGTCAGCTGCTCATCAACATTTTCGAGCATAATACTCCTCTTCACGACGGAGCAGTGATCATAGAAGGCGACAGGGTGATCTCGGCGACCTGCTATCTGCCCCTTTCAGACAACATGGAGCTTTCCAAGGATCTGGGCACCCGGCACAGAGCGGGAGTCGGTATATCCGAAGCCACAGATTCTCTCACCATAATCGTATCCGAGGAGACCGGCAGGGTATCCGTAGCTTATGAGGGAAGCTTAAACAGAAACGTGGATCAGGATACGTTAAGGGATGAGCTCACAAGGCTTCAGAACAAGACGGTTATAGATAATAAGAGAAGCATAATCAAAGGGAGGACGAAGAAATGAAAAAACGTCTGACCGACATTTTCCGCTTTTTGACAAAAAACATAGTGGTCAAGCTTCTTTCGCTGTTCCTGGCCTTACTGATCTGGCTTGTGGTGGTAAGTATAGATAATCCCGTGAAGGATCAGACCTTTACCCAGATACCGGTCACGGTCCTTAACGGCCAGATATTCGAACAGGAAGGGCAGGCCTATGAGCTGTCAGAGAATTCCCAGACCGTGGCTGTAACGGTCAGGGCAGAAAGAACGGTGCTCTCCCAGCTTTCAAGAGACGATTTCACCGCTACGGTGGATATGAACAACTACTCCAACGGCAGAGTACCCATCAATGTTAAGGCAAACAGACTGTCTGACAGGATCGCCAGCATAACCCCCCGTTCTTCGTATGCCACCGTGCATGTTGAGGAGCTGGGCACCAAGCAGTTCTCAATAGATTATGAGATATCCGGAGAACCGGAGACGGGATATTCCGTAGGAGACGTGGTCCTTGCGAACAACGTGGTCAGAGTACAGGGACCGGAGTCGGTAGTGAATACCATAGACCGCGCAGTGGTCGTCATATCCGCACAGGGCATGACAAGGGATATGAGAACAGAGGCTCCCATCGTATTCATCGATCATAACGGTGATGAGGTGGATACAAGCGCACTGGAGCTCTCAAGGACCTCTGTTTCCGCTACAGTGGAGATATGGAAGGATAAGGAGGTCAGCATAACCTACGGCTATACGGGCACTCCGGCAGAGGGCTTCTCGGCCACAGGCAAGGTTGTGGCTACCATAAACTCTCTTCTGGTAGGCGGAGATCCCGAGATCCTGGATGAGCTGACAAGCATCAGTATCCCCGCCAGCGAGATCGATATCACAGGGGCTACGGAAAGCGTTATAAAGACTATAGACCTGGCAGCTTATCTTCCTTCCAAGGTGCATGTGGCAAACGAGTCCGAGGACACCGTATCCACCATAACCGTGGAGATAGTGGCAATGAGCCTGCTGAATGTTGAAGTACCTGCTGCAAATATAACCATAAGCAATGTTCCCGAAGGGTTTACTGCAGTCATGGGGGACGGGGCGACAACTGTCGTTACAGGCGTGAGAGGTCTGCCGGATGTACTGGCAACCGTCAACGGCTCCATGCTCACCGGACATATAGACATGAATGAGGTCAAAGCCAAGAATAATATTGAGGAATGGACCACGGGACTGTATGATGCAGATGTGGTATTTGCATATCCCGAAGGGGTATACGGAAGCGGCGTTGTGACCACCGTAAAGATATTTGTTCAGGAGGGTGCGTTGATCTCTGCACCCGACTCGCCGGCTGCCGATAATTCCGGTACAGATAATGAAAGATGATGGCATTGAATAATTATTGAATATTTGGTATATTATTGTAATAATATCCACAGGGGAGACAGATTCAGAATGGTTTCACAAAAAGTTACAATTAAAAACCCCACAGGACTTCACCTACGTCCGGCAGGAATCCTATGCAAGGAAGCTATGCAGTACAAATCACTGATCACATTTAAGTTCAGAGAGAATACCGCCAATGCAAAGAGTGTCCTATCGGTTTTGGGAGCGTGCGTCAAGTGCGGTGATGAGATCGAGATCTTCTGTGAAGGAGAGGACGAGGAGAAAGCGCTGAGAGCGCTGCTAAATGCCATCGAGTCCGGTCTCGGAGAATAAGATCAAAGATCGTAAAGTCTCTCTGATGAACATCAGAGAGACTTTTATAGTGTTTAAAGATATAAGATGCTTTACATACAGGAGGAGTGAAAATGCTTAATTACAAAAGATATAAGAGGAATCCGGTCATAGATTATCCTGAAAGAAAGTGGCCCGGACGCCAGATCGAGAAGGCACCCACATGGGTCTCCGTAGACTTAAGGGATGGCAATCAGGCTCTGGTGGAGCCCATGGTGGTTTCCGAGAAGATAGAGATGTTCAGCCATCTTGTAAAGCTTGGATTCAAGGAGATAGAGATCGGCTTTCCCGCAGCCAGTCAGATCGAATTTGATTTCTTAAGAGAGCTTGTGGACAGAAATCTGATACCGGAGGATGTTACGGTCCAGGTGCTGTCGCAGTGCAGGGAAGAGCTCATAGACCGTACATTTAAGGCAATAAAGGGGATACCCAGGGCCATAGTCCATATCTACAATTCCACCTCCACATTACAAAGAGATGTGGTATTCGGCATGGATAAGGAGGCGATAAAGGAGCTTGCCGTTTCCGGTACCAGGATGGTAAAGGAAAGAGCCCGAAATTTCCCCGGAGAGATCATACTGGAGTATTCTCCTGAAAGCTTCACCGGTACGGAACCGGATTATGCCTGTGAGGTCTGCAATGCCGTTACGGAAGAGTGGGGAGCGACTCCCGACAATAAGGTCATCATCAATCTTCCCGCCACGGTGGAGATGACCACCCCTAATGTCTATGCGGATATCATAGAGTGGGAGAGCAATCATCTTGCCAGAAGGGATTCCGTCATATTGTCCGTCCATCCCCACAACGACCGCGGTACCGGAGTTGCAGCCACAGAGCTTGCCATGCTGGCGGGAGCCGAGAGAGTAGAGGGCACCCTTTTCGGAAACGGGGAGAGGACCGGTAACGTAGATGTGCTCACCGTAGCTTACAACATGTTCTCTCAGGGCATTGATCCCGAACTTAACATCGATAATGTCAATGAGATAATAGATATGTACGAGAAATGTACCAAGATGAAGATAGATCCCAGGCATCCTTACGCCGGAAAGCTTGTATTCACAGCCTTCTCCGGCTCTCATCAGGATGCCATCTCCAAGGGGATCAAGGCGATGATGGAGAGACATCCCGATACATGGGAGGTGCCCTATCTGCCCATAGACCCCGCGGATATCGGAAGGGAATACGAGCCTATCGTACGTATCAACTCCCAGTCGGGCAAGGGCGGAGTTGCCTTTATCATGGACTCTTATTTCGGCTTCAAGCTTCCGAAGGGGATGCACCGGGAATTTGCCGCCGTCATCCAGAGTATCTCGGAGAAGCAGGGTGAGGTGGCTCCTGCTCAGGTTATGGATGAGTTCAGAAGAGAATACCTTAATAAAAAGGAGCCCATCCACTTCAGAAAGCTGCAGATGGTGGACCTTTCCGTAGAGGAGGACTCGGAATTCGATACTGAGGTCACCGTTAAATATACGGATCACGGAACAGAGAAGGAATTCACGGCAACCGGAAACGGACCTATCGATGCGGTGAAGAGAGGACTCACGGAGGAGCTGGGTATCAACATCAAGATCGTGGATTACGAAGAGCATGCCCTTACGGGAGGCTCAAATGCTCAGGCAGCCGCCTACATCCATATGCTTTCGGTGGATGACAACAAGATAACCTATGGTGTGGGAGTATCCTCCAATATCACCAGGGCATCGGTCAGGGCTATGTTCTCAGCCGTCAACAGGCTTTTCGGAGAGCGTTTTGACGCCGAACACGCGAGAGACAACCAGTAGTACCGCAAAGAAATAGACAGTAAAATACACAGGAAAATAGTATTTGAAATATGAGGCCGGAGCCAGTATGAATACTATGGAGAAGTGAGCAAAAAGACAAAGGGAGAGCATGACAAAGAATGCTCTCTCTTTTATTCTGCAAAGACTCCATATGAATCCTGCCGTAAGCAGGAGCATGGGTATATACAGGTTGTAAGCGATCATCTTTACGAGACTTACAACAAGAGACGGTATACCCTGTCCTATCACCGGATCGTAAACGGTTGCGGCATAATCAAAGGAGCCCCACTTCGTCTTCATCAGTACATCCTTGTTGTTCAGCATCAGCTCCTTTACACCCTCTATGAAAGCGGCATAATCCTCATCTGTGGCATTCTCCCGCCTTCCGTCATAGCCCTGGTAATACAGGATCAGAGCGTCCTCGTAGTTGATGTCTCCGAGATAATCGTTTATGGCTGCAATGGTCTCCACATTAAGGTAGCGATCCACCTTTTCAAGGGATGCCGCATTGGCGGGATCCTTTACATCAAGCCCGTTTCTGTACATATTGGTTACAGTATATGCATAAAAGGGAAGCATGCGGTTGGCAGCCTTGTCTCCCATGCGGTTGGGGATCAATCCGTACTGGGGCACAGCCGTCAGATACTGTATCAGGAAGGAGATGACAACAAGCCGCAGTATGTCCTTTTTATCAAACCGGTAACAGATGATGATCATGATGAGACCGAAGAAGGCAAGATATATGCCCTCGGTCCGCCACTGCGTAAGAACAGCCAGAAGGAAAAGCTTCGGTATGAGACGGGGTATTGAGATCCCGGCTCCCTCCAGCTTGTCCATGTAAATGGAAAACATGAAGTAAACATACAGAAAGATATATATGGGGATCCTGTGAGCGGATGTGGTATATGCGAGTATGGGAGGCAGAAAGAAGGGGATATACATGAAAAAGGAAAGCCTTCTGCCCGACATGTATCTGTGGGTCCTTGCCACAACATAGCCTGCAGTCAGACACTGTATCACGACCTTTATGATTATGGGCCCCATCCAGGAGGGTATGATCATCAGGGATACGATGTAATACCAGGTGGTGATGTAGTAGAACCAGGTGTAGTCGGACAAAGCCAGTGCCTCGGCATATATGAGGCTCTCATCATTGGAAAGGAACCCTTCCGGAAGCTTGTAGAAGAGTACAAGGATAATGGGGATAAAATATATCAGGCCAAATAAGAGAACCTTACGTGAAAAGGAATCTTTTACCAGTACGGCATCCTGTATCATAAGTGCCATAAAGAAAACCGCGGCCATCATGATGATCCTGCAGGGGATATAATTATGGAGCATCTCCATAACAGGTACGGTAAAGGTTGTTCTGTCGAAGATCACGGAGACAACAGTCCATATCAGGGTGGCAATGGATGGTAAAACAAATTTTTTCATATTGGATTATCCTCGGTATGTAGAGTATGGTATGATTATAGCATGGCATCTTTAAGAGAGAAAATAAAAGAGCAATTTGACAGGCTGGATCTGGAATACGGAACGGATCCCGAGATATTTCTGCGATATGAAAAGCCCTACGAACTGCTCATTGCCACCATCCTTTCGGCCCAATGCACGGATAAGAGAGTGAATGAGGTCACAAAGGAACTCTTCGTTCATTACCCCACTCTGGAAAGCTTTGCAAACTGTGATCTTGAGGAATTGCAGGAGGATATAAAAACCTGCGGACTTTACAGATCAAAGGCAGCCAATATAAAAGCGGCGGCAGCGGCTCTTATCAGCGAGCATAACGGAGAAGTGCCATCGGATATCGATCTCCTCACAACCCTTCCCGGAGTCGGAAGAAAGACTGCAAATGTGGTCAGGACTCATGTCTTTAATATCCCTTCCATAGTAGTGGATACCCATGTAAAAAGAGTCAGCGGGAGGCTTGGATGGACATCCTTAAAGGAGCCGAAGGACATAGAGTTTGACCTCATGAAGAAGGTGAGGGAGGATCACTGGTGCCTGATCAATCAGGATCTTATAAAGCTGGGGCGGACACTTTGCCATGCAAGGAACCCCCGATGCGATGATTGCTTTATGAATACGCTCTGCCCGTGGGCTGCCAAAGGAAAAAAGGCATCGGCAGGATCCGGAGGCAGACCATGAGTACGTATGTGATAAGCGATATTCACGGTGCTCTGGAGCAGTTCATGATATTGCTGTCCACCATAGGCTTTGATCAGGGCAGCAGGGATGACGAACTGTATCTGCTTGGAGATTACGGAGACTGGGGAATCCACTCCATCGAGACCATGGGCTATGTCATGGATCTGGACTCCAGTCCCAATGTTCACTGCCTGCTGGGCAATCATGAAGACATGTTCATAGAAGCCATCGAGGCAGATCGAAATATGGAATTCCCCAATCTTGTCTGGTATCAGATAAATAAAGGATATACGACCTGGGAGGATTACGAGAAGCTGTCACAGAAGAATAAGGACGCGTTGTACGACTGGCTTAAGTCCCTTGAGCTGGCGGTTGATATAAAGGTGAAGGGGAAGCTTTATATGGCTGCCCATGCATATCCGTATTTCGGCAACAGAGGAAAACTGGGTAGATACTACACCAAAAATGAAGCCCTATGGCACAGGATACGCCGCAGGGAAGACCCTTTTGCAAACTACCATGGAAAAAAGAGGTATGATGGTCTTATAATAGGTCATACGCCCACCTCATACTTTCGAGCCTTAAGAGACGGAGCAGACAGGGATGAGTTCAACACTGTATTCTTCGGGGAGAAGATCATAGCCATAGACTGCGGGGCGAAGGTACTTGAGTATCCCGAGATAGGAAGGGAATATAAACAGGCAAGACTTGCCGCACTGAGACTTGATGACGAGAAGTGCTTCTACGTACGGTAAGGGCTGCAGGTTCGGTAATGAACGGAAATATACAACAGGAGGAATGATCCATGAACATAGTATTATTATCAGGCGGATCCGGTAAGAGGATGTGGCCGCTGTCAAACGACATAAGGTCAAAGCAGTTCATAAAGCTTTTCAAGAGGGACGACGGGGAATACGAATCCATGGTCCAGAGAGTGTACCGGCAGATCAAGTCCGTTGACCCTGATTCCTGCGTGACCATCGCTACAAGCAAGACTCAGGTATCTGCCATACATAACCAGCTGGGAGAGCAGGTCTCCGTATGTGTGGAGCCCGACAGGAGGGATACCTTCCCTGCCATCGCACTTGCGGCGGCATATCTTCACCATGAGCTGGGGATAGCAGAGGAAGAAGCAGTGATAGTATGTCCTGTCGATCCCTATGTAGACAATTCATATTACGAAGCGGTCCTGAGGATGGAGGATATCGTAAAGAACAGTGATAAGAACCTGACTCTTATGGGCATCGAGCCCACATATCCTTCGGAGAAATACGGATATATCCTGCCCTCAAACTCCGACGAGATATCCGGAGTAAAGGAATTCAAGGAAAAGCCGGATCTTAAGCGTGCACAGGAATACATAGCCGCCGGAGCCTTATGGAATGCCGGAGTATTTGCGTTCAAGCTGGGATACCTTCTTGACAAGGCCCATAATATCATGGACTTCATCGATTATAAGGATCTTTACAATCATTATGATAAATGCACCAAGATATCCTTTGACTATGCCATAGTGGAAAAGGAGCCTTCCATCCAGGTACTCAGGCATAAGGGTGAGTGGAAGGACGTAGGCACATGGAACATGATGGCCGAGGTAATGGCAGATGAGGTAAAGGGAAATGCCATACTTGATGACACCACCGAAAGAACCAATGTGGTAAACGAGCTGGATATCCCTATACTTGTAATGGGCGCAAAGGATATGGTCATAGCAGCCTCGGGAGACGGCATACTGATAGCCGACAAGGAGCAGTCAAGCTATATGAAGCCCTACGTAGAGAAGATCTCAACAGAGGCAAGATATGCGGAGAAATCCTGGGGATCTTATTCCGTGATAGATGCGGGAAAGGGATATCTCAACAACAAGGTGGTCTTAAAGCCGGGCAACAGGATGTCATATCACTCCCATGAATTCAGGGATGAGGTCTGGACTGTGCTTTCCGGCAGCGGCAAGGTGATAATCGACGGCATGGAACAGATAGTAAATGCCGGGGACGTGGTGACCATGGCGGCAGGCTGCAAGCACACAGTCATCGCCGATACGGAGCTTACCATACTTGAGGCACAGCTGGGAGATGTGATCTCCGTAAAGGACAAAAAGAAGTATAATATCTGATCATGACGGCAATCAAAGAACCCATGCTCCTTAGGCCCTTCGGAAAAGGCTATATGTGGGGCGGGGAGAGACTGAAAACAGAATACAATATAGACCTTCAGACCACACCCCTGGCTGAGAGCTGGGAGTGCTCCGTTCATCCCGACGGCTTATGCACCGTGGGGAACGGTCATTTTGCCGGCATGACCTTAAAGGATGTCGTCGAAGAAAACCCCGGATTTCTCGGGGGAAAGAACCCTGATTTTCCCATATTGATCAAATTCATCGATGCGGCCTCCGACCTTTCGATCCAGGTCCACCCGGATGACGAATATGCAAAAAGGGTGGAGAACAGTAAGGGCAAGACCGAATTCTGGTATGTGCTTGATGCGACAGAGGATGCAAAGCTTATATACGGGTTTGAGCATCCCATGACGCCGGACAAGATCAAAGAGGCTATAGGTGAGGGCAGACTGGAGGATGTGCTTCATTATGTGCCTGTAAAAAAGGGAGATAAGTTCCTTGTGACTGCCGGTACAGTGCATGCCATAGGCGAGGGTGTGCTCATAGCGGAGATACAGGAAAGCTCCAATCTGACCTATCGTCTTTATGATTACGACCGAAGGGACAGGAACGGACAGAAGAGGGAGCTGCACATAGAAAAGGCACTGGATGTCCTTAACATGGAAGCGGTGGTATCCCTGAAGCAGCCTCAGCGCATGGTCAGATATTTCTACGGCTGTGCCAGGGAGATAATATGCCGCTGCAGATATTTTGAAGTGGAGAGGGTGCAGGTCACCAAGGGCTTCTCCTTTTCCGTGATGGATACATCTTTTCAGGTGCTTTTGTGCATAGACGGAGAAGGGGGAGTTGAAACTGACGAGACCAACAAACCCTTGAGATTTAATAAAGGCAGCTGCGTTTTCCTTCCTGCGGGAATGGGACGCTGTCATGTCATCGGAGAGTGCTCTCTCCTGAAAGTAAGATGTTGACTTTGGAGGTTGGTAATGGCTGAACGGGAAAGATATACGGAGATCCGTGAAGAAAATGCGATAAGGATCGATGAGATATTCGGGCAGAATGTATTTAATGACAATGTCATGCAGCAGCGTCTCCCGAAAAAATCGTACAGGGAATTAAGACATGTCATAGACGAGGGCAGGACACTGGACCCTGTAACGGCAGATGTGGTTGCCCATGCCATGAAGGAATGGGCCATAGAAAAGGGCGCCACTCATTTCACCCATTGGTTCCAGCCCCTCACAGGCATAACGGCAGAGAAGCATGATGCCTTCATATCCCACGAGGATGAGGAAGGCAGGGTCATGACCGAGTTTTCCGGCAAGGAGCTTGTAAGGGGAGAAGCGGATGCATCCTCATTTCCTTCCGGCGGCACCAGGAGCACCTTCGAAGCCAGGGGATATACCACCTGGGATTGCTCAAGCCCTGCATTCATAAAGGAATCCGGCTGCGGGAAGATACTCTGTATACCCACGGCCTTCAACTCATACACCGGAGAAGCTTTAGACCGCAAGACCCCTCTTTTGAGATCCATGGATGCCCTGTCTGAACAGGCTATGAGGATAGTCAGGCTCTTCGGGAATACTGACGCGAAAAAGGTGATCTCCTCGGTAGGCCCCGAGCAGGAATACTTCCTGGTTGATGAGGATCTTTACAAAAAGAGACCTGATCTCATGTATACCGGCAGGACTCTCTTCGGCGCTCCGGCACCCAGGGGACAGGAGATGGAGGACCACTATTACGGTGTCATCAGGGAGAGAGTCGGGGAATTCATGCGGGATCTCAACACCGAGCTCTGGAAGCTGGGGGTTACTGCCAAGACTCAGCATAATGAGGTGGCTCCGGCCCAGCATGAGCTGGCACCCATATATGAGACCGCCAACATCGCAGCGGATCACAACCAGCTTGTTATGGAGACCATGAAAAGAGTGGCTGTGCACCACGGACTTCGGTGCCTCCTCCACGAAAAGCCCTACAAGGGAGTCAACGGTTCCGGAAAACACAATAACTGGTCCATTAATACGGACAGCGGCATGAACCTTCTGGATCCCGGAGAGACCCCCAATGAGAATATACAGTTCCTGCTCATATTGTCCTGTATAATAAAAGCAGTGGATGTCCATGCGGATCTTTTAAGGCAGTCGGCAGCGGACGTGGGAAACGATCACAGGCTTGGAGCCAATGAAGCCCCTCCCGCTATAATGTCCGTATTCCTTGGAGAGCAGCTGGAGGACGTGGTCTTACAGCTCATAGAAACAGGGGAAGCCACCAGCGTAAAGCAGGGAGGCGTACTCAAGACCGGAGTCAGTATACTTCCTGATGTGGAGAAGGATGCCACAGACAGGAACAGGACATCGCCCTTTGCCTTCACAGGGAATAAATTCGAATTCAGGACAGTGGGAAGCTCCGACAGTATAGCTGCAGCCAATACGGTGCTGAACGCCATAGTAGCGGAAGCTCTGTGTGATGCCGCCAATGAGCTTGAAGCGGCAGAGGACTTCGATATGGGAGTTCACGACCTGATAAAGAAGAACCTTACGGAGCATCAGAGGATAATCTTTAACGGAGACGGGTATTCCGAGGCATGGATAAAGGAAGCGAAAAGAAGAGGCCTGCCCAATATACCCTCCATGATCGAAGCCGCACCGGCTCTGACCACCGATAAGGCTATCAGCCTTTTTGAGAAATTCGGGATATTTACGAAGAAGGAGCTC
The DNA here is from genome assembly GCA_946616305.1 of uncultured Lachnospiraceae bacterium. Taxonomy (GTDB): domain Bacteria; phylum Bacillota; class Clostridia; order Lachnospirales; family Lachnospiraceae; genus NK4A144. The sequence goes on from CAMOIV010000003.1 coordinate 25,865, forward strand.
ACCTCCAGAGAAGAGGTGGTATATGAGACATATGCCAAATCCATCAACATAGAGGCGCTGACCATGATCGACATGGCCTCCAGACAGATACTTCCTGCCTGTATCCGTTATGCATCATCTCTGGCAGCAGGTGTTAAGGACATGCTTTCCCTTGATATGGATGCCGCTACGGAAAAGGATATACTGAACAGAGTCCAGGAGGAGATATCAAAGCTTAAAAAGGCACTGGATGTCCTTGAGGAGGATCATGCAAAGGCAGTGACTGTAGCGGATGAAAAGGAGAAGGCTTTCTACTACAAGGATGTGATAAAGAAGGATATGTCCGTACTCAGGGAGAGTGCAGACAGACTGGAGCTGATGGTAGATAAAAGAATGTGGCCTCTGCCCACATACGGAGAGCTGATGTTTGAAGTATGAAGCTGAAGGCAGCAGATAAGGATCTAAGTTAAGGAGGCGTGAAATGTCAATACTTGTAACAGGCGGAGCAGGCTATATCGGTACTCATACATTGGTGGAACTGCTTAACGGCGGCTATGAAGTGGTCGTCATGGATAACTATACGAACTCTTCTCCCAAGGCCATACAGGCCGTAGAGGAACTTACAGGGAAGAAGATCAGGTTCTACGAGGCGGATATAAACAACAGAGAGGATCTTAGGAAGATATTTGATGAGAACCCCGATATCAGGGAATGTATTAATTTTGCTTCTCTCAAGGCAGTGGGGGAATCCGTTGAGAAGCCCTGGGAGTACTATAACAACAACATAGGCGGAACCCTGACATTACTTGATGAGCTGAGAAAGCACGGCGCCAAGAATTTTGTATTCTCCTCCTCAGCCACCGTATACGGCGATCCCGAGACGGTTCCCATCACCGAGGACTGTCCCAAGGGAACATGCACAAATCCTTATGGCTGGACCAAGTGGATGCTGGAACAGATCCTTATGGATATGCAGAAGGCAGACCCTGAGTGGAATATGGTCATACTCAGGTATTTCAATCCCATAGGCGCTCATCCTACGGGACGCATCGGGGAGAATCCCAACGGACGGCCCAACAATCTCATGCCTTACGTGACACAGGTGGCGGTTGGAAAGCTGCCGGAGCTTGGAGTTTTCGGAGATGATTATGACACACCGGACGGTACCGGCGTGAGAGACTATATCCATGTGGTGGACCTTGCCAGAGCTCATGTAAAGGCCATCGACAAACTGCGCACAAAGCCGGGCTGCTTCGTTTGCAACCTGGGCACAGGACAGGGATATTCCGTTCTTGACCTTGTTAAGACCTTTGAAAAGGTAAACGGGATCAAAGTGCCTTATTCCATAAAGCCCAGGCGGGCGGGAGATATCGCAGAATGCTATGCCAGCCCCGAAAAAGCCAAGGCGGAGCTTGGCTGGGAGGCGGAATTCGGCATAGAGGATATGTGCAGGGATGCCTGGAACTGGCAGAAGGATCATCCCAACGGTTATAACTGAACGGTCATAGCAAAGACAGGATCACATTCCTTATCCTTCTGGTAAGACTGTATGTTCCGGAATCAGTACGCTGCAGGGCTATGAGCAATGCAGCGTTCTTTTTCGGGAAAGCGGCAAAATAAGGACCCAGCCAGCCGTCCCAGCCGAATTCTCCCGAAACGGCGAGGGTATCGCATTTCTCAGGCTCGGTTGCTATCCTTAAGAGATTGGAATAGGTAAAGCCCAAAAGATCGAATCTTTCGTTAAACGTCTTTTTACCCTTCGGGAAAAGCTCTCCCGATGTCATGAAATCCACTGTGGCAGGAGTAAGGATCTGCTCCCCTGAAGGAGTGCTGCCGCCGTTTAGGAGCATCTGGGCAAATCTCATATAATCCGTCAGCGTTGAAGCAAGCCCCGCTCCTCCGGACTCAAATGCATTGGGGGAATCCATGCGATTTTTTATTCCCAGATTGTCGCCCAGATATTCCGGTATATCATCAGTGGTAAAGGGAAGCTCGCCCTCGGAGGGCGATGAGAGATGAGAGGCGGGAACATAGGATCTTGCAAGCCTTGACTGCTTGTCCTCCGGCACGTAGAATGCGGTATCCGACATACCAAGAGGAGCAAAGATCTCCTTTTCCATGAAATCGGACAGCTTCATACCTGCGGCCTTTTCTATAACGGCTCCCAGTACATCGGCGCCGGTCCCGTACAGATAGTCGGTGCCGGGATCAAAGGCCAGAGTGCACCTTCCCAGGGCATCCGCCACCTCCTGGGTATCCATTTCATCATCTGTATTAAGTCTGTCGTTTATCTCGGAAAAGACTATATCAGCGTCGACTCCCGCATAGGTGGTCTTATCGGGATATGAAAGTCCCGATGTCATGTCCAGAAGATCCCCTATGGTCACGGGCTTTGAAACCGGGAGTTTATTCCCCTTTTCGTCATAGTAGCGGCTGTGCTTAAAGGATGGGATATAGTCGGAAACCGGATCCAGCCTGTCAAGAAGTCCCCTCTCTATCAGTATCATGGAGGCTGCGGAGGTTATGGGCTTTGACATGGAAAAGAGCCGGATGATGGTGTCTGTGGAATAGGGTATGTTCCCTCCCACGTCCGCAAGACCTTCATCTACCCTGAGGACCTCCCTGCCGTCCTTATAAAGGAGAACGGAGCCTCCGGTTATGTCCTTCATTTCAATGTAGTGTTCCAGTACGGATCTGATACGATCTTCCATAAACCCTCCTTATCTTGCGCGCATCTTACGGAACTCCGTGGGGGTGCATCCCTTGATCTGCTTAAACATCCTTACGAAGGCCGGAAGGCTGGAGTATCCGGAGTGTATCGCCACCTCCGTGACACTTGTGGTGGGATCCACAAGAAGCTTTTCGGCGTTTTCGATCCTTTTCATATTTACATACCTGTAAAAGGTCCTTCCTGTGAACTGCTTGAAGAGTCTGGTGAAATGGAACTTGGAAAAGCCTGACATCTCCGAGATCTCGTCAAGGTTAAGATCCTCAGCGAAATGATCATTGATATATTCACATACGGACATGAACTTTTCGGTGTACTCGACCTGCTTATCCCTGGAAACGTCAAAGCTGTCGGTAGAGGCACTGTATTTTCTGCCCACTGCCACTATCATCTCTATGAGCATGGAATATATATTTGCTCCCGAAAGGGGCGTCTTGCCGAAGTACTCCTTCTCGATCTCAAGCATAAGGCTCTCTATGACGGGCTGCAGCTCAGGATCCTTCTCTTTTGTGATGACGGTAGAGGGAGAAAGCATGGTCATGGCCGAGGACAGCTCGGGAAGGGCGGTCAGCAGAGAATAATCCGGCTGGAATATCAGCCGCTCTCCCACAGGCGGAGCCATGAGATGGTGTATGGTCCCGGAAGAGATAAAGATGATATCCCCCTCCTTCAGATCAAATGCGTTTGAACCCAGGTCTATGGTATATCCTCCTACAAGAGGCATGATTATCTCGGGATTGGAATGCCAGTGAGGGGGATAATCCTCCGCCTCCGTATTATGGTAAAGCCTGAACATGGGCCTTTCCGAAAAGTTGACTATCTCATGGTAGCCGTTAAGGTTTTCTATCATAACCTGTATCCTTCTGTATTTCTATATTAAATATGAATAGTTGCTAAAAATGAGTTATAAACAATTTATATGCAAAAATAATTGCTTATGACATGTTAAGATTTTACCATAAAATCATACGGAAACAAGCACAATTTACCATAGATTTCCGCGATCGGCCGGCAAAAGATGGCAGATTCTGTACATATTGACCAAAAAAATATACCGGCAACCGTAAAAACTGTACAAAAAACCCATAGAATAAAAACAAAAAATAGCAAGATTTTTTATTTACTTAGCAACAATTTTGAGGAATGCAGCCGGCGTTTTTATTATCCTTAAAATTACAGTAAGGCCCCTCTCGGGGCAGTTAACATTCATTCTTTTTAGGAGGGAGTTTAAATGAAGAAAAAGGTTTTGTCAGTACTGTTAACAGTAGCAATGACAGCAACTCTTCTTGCAGGATGCGGAAGCACCGCAGCAGCTCCTGCAGCTGAGCCCGCAGCTGAGCCTGCAGCAGACGCAGCAGCAGACAGCGGATCGGCTGATACGGAAGAGGCAGCTCCTGCAGCTGATGAGAAGGCAGACGATGCCGCAGCAGCAGACGCAGGAAGCGGAGAAGTGCAGGAAATAACTTTCATGGTATGGGATGACCTTGAGGCTTCAGAGGACCTTATCACAAAGGGCTACAAGGATTCCATCGACAGATTCAACAAGGATTTCGAGGGCAAGTATCACTGCACACCTATCACAACGAACCTTGAAGAGTACTATGACAAGCTCAACGCTCTCGTTGCAGCAGGCGAGACACCTGATGTGTTCATCGCATCTCCCGGTGCAAACCTTAACGACTATGCTATGACCGGCGTTGCAGCAAAGCTCGATGATTATCTCAATGATGGTTGGAAGAGCGACTTCACATCAGATGCAGTATTCGCAGGCGGCACATATGGTGACGAAGGCGGCGACGGCCCTGGTATCTATGCTATACCTCTTAACATCGCAGCAGCATGCGTATTCTACAACACAGAGATGTTCGAAGATGCAGGAGCAGAGGTTCCCAAGACATATTCAGAGCTTCTTGATGCCTGCAAGAAGCTTCAGGACAAGGGTTACACACCTATCACGATTTCAGCAGGAACAGCTTGGTGTCTGTCAATGGTAGCAGGTTATCTCTGCGACAGAAACGGCCTCAACCTTCAGGACATCAAGGATCACAAGACAGACTGGATGGATGAGAAGGTTATCAAAGCCGGAAAGCAGATCCAGGAGCTTTCACAGTACTTCCAGAAGACCGCAGCCGGTGATGACAACGACGTAGCTACAGCAGCATTCTACAACGGTGAGGCTGCTATCCTTATCCAGGGTTCATGGGCTATCGGCCAGATCAACGGTTCATGCGCAGAAGGATTCGCTGACAAGGTTGGCGTATTCGCATTCCCTGCAGTTGATGGTTCTTCAGCAGATCCTAACAGAGTTATCGCTAAGTCAGACAGCCTTTGCGTAAGCGCAACAAGCCAGTATCCTGACGCAGCAGTTCAGCTCGTTAAATATTTCGTTGATGACACTGCTCAGAAGTACACAGCAGAAGTCGGCGGAAAGATCCCTGTAACAAACGTTCAGTACGATGCGTCAGTTGCACCGCCCGAGCTTAAATATGTTATGGATGTATTCAAGAACGCTTCTTCAACATTCGGATTCTACAACGAGTCTCTTGCTGATACTGAGGCAGGTTCAACATTCGATAACTGCTTCGTAGAGATCTTCAAGGGAGAGGATCCCGCAACGGCTCTTCAGCCTATCGAAGATTACTATGAGATGAACGTTTGGGAATAAGCCATAATATGCGGTAACTAAGCGTTTTACAATTGGCCAGCACCCTATGTTTGGGTGCTGACCTTTGTATAAAGGATCCCTAGGATACTTTATACAGAGGTCAACACTACAGGGCAAAGACAGTTTTCAGGGAGGTAATGCATGGATAAGTTAATGAGAAACAAAAAAGCGATAATCCTTTTTATCGCACCGGCACTGATCCTGTTCACAGGGGTTTTGTTCATACCCGTATGTAAGGCGGTATATTACAGCCTGTGTAATTACAAGATCAATTATCAGCCAAAGTTCATCGGGATCAAGAACTACGTGATGCTGTTCACCAAGGACAAGACGATGGCTATAGCCCTCAGGAATTCCATATTCTTTATGATCTTCTCCATAGTGACCCAGCTCATATGCGGACTTATCCTGGCGGCACTTCTTACCAATATCAAAAAGGGCCGGAACTTCTTCAAGAACGTTTACTATCTTCCCTGCGTACTTTCATCCGCAGCTCTGGGTCTTTTGTGGATGTTCGTCTTCATGCCGAGACTGGGTATCAACCAGATGCTGGCATCCTTGGGCTTCTTCGGCGGCGACTGCACGTTAGGACCTCAGTGGCTGTTTAATACAGAGGGCTATATCATCCTTCCCATATGGGTCATATCCTTCGTGGCTCTGTGGCAGTATGTGGGACAGTCCATGATGCTCTACATGGCTCAGATATCGGGTATAAGCACGGATGTTTATGAGGCTTCCTATATCGATGGATGCAGTAAGAAGCAGTCATTCTTCTACATCACGCTGCCTCTTATCAAGCCCATGGTAGCAACGGCAATGTCACTGAATGCCATCGGCTCCCTAAAGTTCTTCGATCTGATCTACAACATGATACCTGAAGGCTTCTTAAGCCATAAGGCAGATGTCATAGCAACACATCTGTATACTCAGGCATTTAAGTTCAGCAAATTAGGATACGGCTCGGCGATAGGTGTCGTACTTCTCGTCCTCTGCCTGATAATGACGGTTCTGATCAACAAGTTCGTGAAGACCGAAAGCTACGATATGTAAGGAGGATGGGATAATGGCAAATACAATGACAATCAGTAAAGAGAAAAAAGAAGCCAGGATAGTTTCCGTTTTCATATACGCATTTCTCATTCTTCTTGCGATCATATACATACTGCCCCTGCTCTGGGTGGTCATAACCTCGCTTAAGAATGATAACACTCTGATGCTTTCACCCTGGGCTATGCCCGAGCATATAGAGTGGGGCAACTATTCCTTTGCCTGGACCAAGGGTCATTTGGGCACCGCGATGCTCAACTCACTCATCGTCTGCGGTACTACCCTGATAGTATCCATGCTTTTCGGCTCCATGGCAGCCTTTGCCATAGCAAAGCTCCGTTGGAAGCTTTCAAAGATTGCGATGTATTATTTCCTTATAGGCATGATGATCCCGATCCATACCATACTGATACCTCTTTTCGTTCAGTTCTCGGGATGGGGACTTTCCAATTCCCTTATTGGTATCATCATTCCCTATATAACCTTCTCATTGCCTATAACCATCTATATCATGGTGGGCTTCTTCGAGGGCATACCCAACGAGCTGTTTGAGTCTGCCTGTATCGACGGATGCTCGGTTTATAAGATGTTCGGAACCGTTGCGATACCTCTGGCAAAGACCGGTCTTATGGTTACGGGCCTTATGTCCTTCGTGGCCAACTGGAATGAGCTGCTTGTTGCCATGGTTTTCATTTCAAACGAGGCAAAGAAGACTCTTCCCGTGTCACTTACCAAGTTCGTCGGACCTTACCATACGAATTACTGCCAGATGTTTGCGGCCATCATGATCGCCATCATTCCTACGATCATCGCGTATGTGGCATTTGCAAATCAGATAGTTGAAGGTCTTACCGCAGGAGCAGTTAAGGGTTAAAACATGGATAATAATAAATTCAGAAAACAGGCAGAAGAGCTGGTAGGGAAGATGACCCTTGCCGAGGCGGCAAGCCAGCTTCTGCATCATTCACCTGCCATCGAAAGGCTCGGAATACCGGATTACAACTGGTGGAGCGAGGGCCTGCACGGAGTTGCAAGGGCCGGTATCGCCACGGTATTCCCTCAGGCAGTGGGTATGGCATCCGCCTTCGATCCAAAGTTTCTGCAGGAAGAAGCGGATATAATCTCCACCGAGGCGCGGGCCAAATATAATGCAGCAAGAGAATATAACGATACGGATATATACAAGGGTCTTACTTATTGGAGCCCAAATATTAACATTTTCAGGGATCCCAGATGGGGAAGGGGGCACGAAACCTACGGAGAGGATCCGTATCTTACCAAAACTCTCGGGTGTGCTTTCATCAGGGGACTTCAGGGCGATACAGAGAATGAAGAATACATGAAGATAGCCGCCTGCGCAAAGCATTTTGCCGTTCATTCCGGACCGGAGGCCATAAGACACGAATTTGACGCCAAGGCCACGGAGAAGGATCTGTTTGAGACTTATCTTCCGGCTTTTGAGGCCGCAGTAAAGGAAGCTAAGGTGGAAACGGTTATGGGTGCTTATAACCGTACTAACGGCGAGCCCTGCTGTGCCAGTGAGAGACTTCTGGTAAAACTTCTTCGGGGAGAATGGGAGTTCAAGGGACATGTAGTATCGGATTGCTGGGCTGTAAGGGATTTCCATGAGAACCATCATGTTACCCATACACCGGCCGAGTCTGCTGCTCTGGCCGTGAGCAAGGGATGTGATCTTAACTGCGGATGCACATATGAAGCCCTGCTTGATGCATATCAGGAAGGCCTCATATCGGAGGAGGAGATCAGGACTGCCGCCATACATGTATTTACCACCAGATTTAAGCTGGGTGAATTCGCAGGGGACTGCGAATATGACAAGATACCCTACAGCGTTGTGGCATGCCGCAAACACAGGGATGCAGCGCTCAAAGCCGCTGAGGAGTCAATGGTCCTTCTGATGAATAAGGGCATCCTGCCGCTTGACAAGGGCTCCCTTAAGAGCATCGCCGTCATAGGGCCCAATGCATACAGCGATAAGGCCCTTTACGGAAACTATAACGGTTTCTCAGCCGAATGGATCACCAATCTTGACGGCATAAGGCAATATGTCGGCGAGGATGTGAGGATCTATTATTCAGTCGGATCCGATATCGTTCAGGATAAGGAAGACCCCCTGGCAAGAGAAGGCAAATACTATTCGGAAGCCAAGATGTGTGCCAAGATGTCCGACGTTGTGGTAGTTTGCGTGGGACTGAACGGAGACCTTGAAGGAGAAGAAGGAGATACGGGCAATGCGTTTGCCTCCGGAGACAAGCTGGATCTCCTGCTTCCCAAAACCCAGAGAAGGCTGCTTGACGAGGTGCTTTCTGTTGGGAAACCTACGATCATCGTGATAAACTCCGGCTCATCCCTGGATCTGTCGGAATATGAGGACAGAGCAGAGGCGATACTGCAGGCGTGGTATCCCGGAGAAAGAGGAGGAGAGGCTCTTGCAAGGATCCTTTTCGGAGAGGTTTCTCCCTCGGGCAAGCTCCCCCTGACCTTTTATCATAACAGTGATGCCCTGCCGGATTTCACGGATTATCACATGAAGGGACGGACATACAGGTATTTTGAGGGAACACCCTGGTATCCCTTCGGATACGGACTGTCCTATACGGAATTCGGATATGATGATCTGTCGGTGGAGGTCACGGAGGACAAGGGCCTTAGCATTTCCTTTGATCTTGAGAACAAAGGAAACATGGATGGCGCAGAGATCACTCAGATATATCTCACATATGACCAGGATGCCTTTGAGAAGCCCATCCGTACCCTTGTGGCATTTAGCAGAAATGAATTAAAGAGCGGCGAGAAGAAACACATAACCCTGTCGGTGGGCCCGAAGGAGCTTATGTCCGTTATGGAGGACGGCAGCAGGAAGCTTCTCGAGGGCAGGTATACCGTATATGCCGGTTCATCCCAGCCTGACCCAAGGAGCGTAGAGCTTACCGGCAGAAAACCTTTGGAAAAAGCCTTTTTCATATAAACTGTTTCTCCATTATTTACAAGAGCTGTGTTCGCATCGTTTACCGATCCGGACACAGCTTTTGTGTGCAAAGGAATCCTTGTAAAAGGATGAACGTCATCTTATAATGTAGAAGTTATGAGTGATATAAACGGATACAACAATTACAACGGACAGAATAACGGACAAGGCGGTAATAACGGCTACAACGGCGGCCCGGGTAACGGCAGGAAGAACGGAGGAGACCGCAGGGATCCCAGGAACAGCCAGACTATCTTTGTACTGATCATCGCCACCGTTATAACGATCCTTGGGATGAGCTTCATGACGAGGGCGCTGTCCCAGTCTACCACCCAGGAGATCTCGTACAGCCAGTTTCTGCAGATGCTTTCCGAAAACAAGGTGGCAGAGGTTGAGATCACCGAAGATCAGATCAACATCACGCCCAAGTCGGAGTCGGGCTCGGCAGTTCTTCTGATGACGTATTATACGGGTATAGTGGCGGATCCTTATCTGGTTGAAAGACTGGAGGAGGCGGATGTCAAGTATTCACATACGATACCTGACCGGTCCGGCACCATCATATCCGCTATTGTGAATTTCGTGATCCCTCTTCTTCTGGTCTGGGGACTCCTGGCGCTTTTCATGCGAAGGATGGGAGGATCCGGAGGTGGCATCATGGGGGTCGGCAAGAGTGCCTCCAAAGCATATGTCACAAAGGATACAGGAGTGACCTTCAAGGATGTGGCAGGACAGGAAGAGGCCAAAGAGAGCCTGCAGGAGATGGTGGACTTTCTCCATAATCCTCAGAAATATGCCAGAATAGGTGCAAAGCTTCCGAAGGGAGCACTGCTCGTGGGACCTCCCGGTACAGGTAAGACCCTGCTTGCAAGAGCAGTTGCGGGAGAGGCTCACGTACCCTTTTATTCCCTGGCCGGTTCGGATTTCGTTGAGATGTTCGTGGGCGTGGGAGCTTCAAGAGTAAGAGACCTGTTTAACGATGCGGAGAAGAATGCACCCTGTATCATCTTCATAGATGAGATCGATGCCATAGGTAAGAGCAGGGATTCCAGATACGGAGGAGGCAATGACGAGAGGGAGCAGACCCTTAATCAGCTCCTTTCCGAGATGGATGGTTTTGATTCTTCAAAGGGTATACTTGTGCTCGGTGCTACCAACAGGCCCGAGACACTGGATAAAGCCCTTCTTAGACCCGGCAGGTTTGACAGGAGAGTCATAGTAGACAAGCCGGACCTTAAGGGAAGGATAGACACCCTCAAGGTTCATGCAAGAGATGTCAAGCTTGATGAGAGCGTGGATTTTGAGGCGGTAGCCCTTGCCACATCCGGAGCGGTAGGTTCGGACCTGGCAAATATGGTGAATGAAGCCGCCATAAACGCGGTAAAGTCCGGGAGACAGTATGTGAATCAAAAAGACCTCATGGATTCCGTTGAGGTGGTGCTCGTGGGTAAGGAAAAGAAGGACCGGATCATGAGCAAGGAGGAGAGAAGGATAGTCTCCTACCATGAGATCGGGCATGCGCTGGTTTCAGCCCTGCAGAAGAATTCCGAGCCCGTACAGAAGATAACCATCGTACCCAGGACCATGGGAGCCTTAGGGTATGTCATGAACGTACCCGAAGAGGAGAAGTACCTTAATACGGAGGCAGAGCTCCATGCCATGCTGGTTGAGACCCTGGGCGGAAGAGCTGCCGAGGAGCTTGTATTTGACACTGTGACCACAGGTGCTGCCAATGATATTGAAAAGGCGACCAAGATGGCAAGAGCCATGGTAACTCAGTACGGTATGAGCAAGAAGTTCGGGCTTATGGGACTTGAGACCATACAGGATCAATACCTGGAGGGCCGTACGGTTATGAACTGTTCCGACGAGACGGCCGCCGCTGTGGACGAAGAGGTCATGAAGATCCTGAAGGAAGCATACAAGGAAGCCAAGGGTCTTCTTAAGGAAAACCGTAAACTCATGGACAAGCTGGCGCAGTTCCTTATAGAGAAGGAAACCATAACCGGTAAGGAATTCATGGAGATATACCGTAAGGAAAAGGGACTTACCGAGGAGGAAACCTCGGGGAAAAACCGCGAGCGCATCTCCATGAAGGGTAAGGATAAGAGATCTGAGAAAAAGGAGGAGGAACCCGTACGCCACAGCTTTGAGGCTGAGGTCAACGACGAGACAAAAGTCCTTGGGGAAGAACCAAAGGAGCAGATCACACTTCCAAAGCCTCAGGTGACATCAGATGCATCCTCAAACAACGGTCAAACAGGCGATAAAGAAGAAACGCCTGCGCCGTACGAAGGAATGGGGGCAGTGGTGCGCGGAAGAAAACATGAGCAATAAACCGATCCCAGCAGGTGTTGATATACATATGGAGCCGCTTGATGTGATAAACGGCTTTCAAGTCCGACCGGGCTTCTATGATATGAACGGTGCCACGGCCATACCGACGGGGGTTAATTTCACGGTTCATTCAAACCAGGCGACATCGGTGGAGCTTCTTCTCTTTCATTCGGAAGAGAAGAAGCCTTTTGGTGTCCTGAGATTTCCCGATCATTATAAGATAGGGAATGTATATTCCATGATAGTCTTTGATCTGGACATCGAAGACCTTGAGTACGCATACAGGATGGATGGCCCCACGGATATAAAAAAAGGCGTGATATTCAATAAGGACAAGATACTTCTTGACCCCTACGCCAAGGCAGTGACCGGTCAGGCCGAATGGGGGGTAAAGACCGATTACGTCTATCATGCCAGGGTAGTAAGAGACAATTTTGACTGGGGTAACTGCAAGCAGCCCCTGACTCCCACCGAGGACCTGATCATATACGAAATGCATGTCAGGGGATTTACCAAGGACAAGAGCAGCCATACAAAGCACCCGGGAACCTTCGATGCCATCATGGAAAAGCTTCCCTACCTTAAGGAACTGGGGGTCACAGCGGTTGAGCTCATGCCGATCTTTGAATTCGACGAGATGCTCTCGAGACGGGATTACTACGGCAGAGAACTGATGGATTA
>CAMOIV010000004.1 GCA_946616305.1 uncultured Lachnospiraceae bacterium
TATGCGCACTTTCCTAGTCACATAGCCGAGAAAAAACTTCAAGCAGAAAAAATCTTCTCCCGCCTTGCAAATAAACAATATCCGATAAGAAAGGATGATTGTTTGCCGGCTCAGGAAAGACGGTCGATCAGTGCCTGTATAGCCTTGATACTGTTGAAATTGGCCGGAACTATCTCCGATGCCGGTATGGAAATGTCATATTCGTCGTCAATGGCGCTTATTATCTGGATGATATCAAGTGATGAGATCACCTTGCCGTCTATGAGATCTTCGCAGTTCTCAAAATCCACATCATCCCTTATATCCTTAAGCAGTTCAAGTAATCTGTCCATATTTCCTCCTTATCATCTGTGAAGCTCTTTTTTCGCGTAGTTCCAAAGCGTCTGAAGCTGCTTTTTATGACGGCAAAGCTTTTCCGTACATTCGGCGCAGCTGAGGTACCGGTTGGTGTTCTCCGCAAATCTCTCGGGATGGAGGTAGAAAGTGATCTCCCACCTGATGAGCAGGATGACCGCCATCCCCAGCAGACTCCAGGTGTAGGGGTTAGGCACGAAGAACAAAGGCGTGAACATCATGGCAAAATCCCAATTGTATATCCTGCAGGTCACACAGCACCTGTTCTTGAGGAACCAGGTCTGGAAGGGGCAGAAGAACAGTATGCATATAAGGTCGCATACGGAATAAGCGCTTGAGAGCACCAGCATGAAATCATCGTTAAGAACTCTTATGACATGCAGGGCGCCTATGAGTGCATTTAGTATGATCCAAACCATGGCCACCAGCATGGTAGCATTATTATCAGATATAATCGGACTCTTCTCACCGGTCTCCTGGAAATTCCTGGCGAACTGCTTCTGACATCCCGGGCTTCTTATGGGCGAGGGGAAAAGCCTGAAGACCATATCCGCAAAGAAAAGGATCCAGAATATGGCCAGGATCACCGGGTGCTCCGCAAACCTGCTGGAGATGGGCATATCATAGCTTATCTGGTTATATATCCAAAGGGAGAATATGATAACAAAAAGGATCGACCGGAAGGTGAGCTCGAAATAATGAACTATCATCACCGCCGACGGCTTAAGCTTTGCTTTTTTTGGTTTTCTGACTTCTTCCGGTTTCATATTCTGCCTTTCCCGGCACACTGTGGTTGTCTTTTGCAATACTTGTTTTATCACAGTATGGAAAATATGTCCATTATCCTTAAGGGTCTGTGCCGTAATATACCTGTCTGTTTGGGAGGAACCGTGGCGCTTTTGCCATGAGGGCTGCATGAGGGGCGGTAATAATGCTATGGCCAATAAAGCCGTATGTGGTATAATGACTTGTTGTATTATACCGATCAACGGAAGGACTTTTGGTATGGCAGATCATATTTTTGACGGGAAGACACTGCTCATTACAGGCGGTACGGGCTCTTTCGGCACCGCAGTGCTGAACAGGTTCCTGCATACGGATATTAAGGAGATAAGGATCTTTTCAAGGGATGAGAAAAAGCAGGATGACATGCGTCACCTCTACAATGATCCCAAGATCAAATATCATATAGGAAATGTGAGGGATTATGATTCCCTGCAGGATGCCACCTACGGCGTGGATTACATCTTTGCTGCAGCGGCCCTGAAGCAGGTGCCCTCATGCGAATTCTTCCCGGTGGAGGCAGTGAAGACCAATGTGCTGGGTACGGAGAACGTACTGAATGCAGCCATACATAACGGGGTTAAGAAGGTAGTATGTCTTTCCACCGATAAGGCGGCTTATCCCATCAATGCCATGGGCATCTCCAAGGCCATGATGGAGAAGGTCTTTGTGGCAAAAAGCCGTACGGTTGAGGAGGAGAAGACCATGATCTGCGGCACCAGATACGGTAACGTGCTGTGCTCGAGGGGATCAGTGGTACCTCTTTTCATAGATCAGATAAGGGACAATAACCCCATAACCATAACAGAGCCCAAGATGACAAGGTTCATCATGTCTTTGGAGGAGGCAGTGGAGCTTGTGCTTTATGCATTCGAGAATGCGCATTCGGGAGATATTTTCGTACAGAAGGCCCCTGCCTGCACCATAGAGGTCCTGGCACAGGCTGTATCGGAGCTGTTCCATGCCACACAGGAGACTAAGATCATAGGCATCAGACACGGAGAGAAGATGGCTGAGACTCTTCTCACCGCCGAGGAGAGGATCAAGGCAGTGGATGAGGGCAACTTCTTCAGGGTTCCCGCAGATAACAGGGATCTGAATTATGATAAATACTTCACCCACGGCTCTGCCAGAGACGATTCCATAACCACCTTTAATTCGGATAATACGGAGAGGCTTAATGTGGAGCAGGTCAAAGAGAAGCTTCTGAAGCTTGATTATATACATGACAGGCTTAAGGAATTCGGACTGGAGTGAATAAGGGACGTTTATGAAGATCTTAGTCACGGGAGCCAACGGATTCATAGGTAAGAACCTTGTAAAAAGACTTGAGAACCTGGGATATACCGATATCCTCTGTTTTGGCAGAGAAAACACAAATGAGGAGCTTAAGGCTTTTTGCAATGAGGCAGATTATATTTTCCACCTTGCAGGAGTGAACAGACCTCTGTCGGAGGAGGAGTTCACATCAGGGAATACCGGTCTTACCAGGACTCTTACCGGATATCTTATGGAGTGCAAAAGATCCTGTCCCGTAGTCATCACCTCCTCTGCCCAGGCAGAGCTTGACAATCCCTACGGCATCTCCAAGAGAGAGGCGGAAGAGGCTGTATATGAATACGGACAGAAATCGAAGGCACCGGTGCTCATATACAGGATGCCCAACGTATTCGGGAAATGGTCAAAGCCCGAATACAATTCCGCGGTGGCTACCTTCTGCCACAACATTTCAAGGGGACTTCCCATAAAGGTCAATGATGCGAGTCATCCCATGACGCTTCTGTACATAGACGATCTTCTGGATCTGCTGACAGGGGTCATGAGGGATCATTTTGAAGGTAAGAAGATACAGGGCAGCGGTGAGAGACTCGCAGACCTTACCTGTCCTCAATATAAGACTACCCTTGGTCATATCGCAGATACCATACAAAGCTTTCCAAAGATGCGCGAGAGCCTTGAGGTGCCGGATCTTTCCGATCCCCTGGTCTCGAAGCTTTATTCCACATATTTAAGCTTCCTGCCGAAGGATGGCTTTGCATATAAGCTCAAGATGAATAAAGACGTCAGAGGGTCATTTACTGAGTTTCTCAGAAGTGATGACAGGGGTCAGATTTCAGTTAACATAACTCATCCGGGGATCACCAAAGGCCAGCACTGGCATGACAGCAAAAACGAGAAGTTTCTGGTGGTAAAGGGAGAGGGGCTTATCAGATTCCGAAGGATAGGTGACAGTGAGGTCACAGAGTACCACGTTAACGGAGATGATCTGACGGTGGTGGACATACCTACGGGATATACACACAGCATAATAAATGAGGGCGAGGAGGATCTGGTCACTCTGATGTGGGCAAATGAAGCATTCGATCCCGATCGTCCGGATACATACAGGGAAGAGGTCTGAAGATATGAAAAAACTGAAGCTGGTGACGATACTGGGGACAAGACCCGAGATAATCAGGCTCTCGGAGGTCATAAAATGCGCCGACAGGTATTTTGATCATATCCTGGTGCATACGGGACAGAATTACGACAGGACCCTCAATCAGATATTCTTTGAGGAGCTGGGACTTAAGGAGCCTGCATATTATCTTGACTGTGTGGGAGGAGATCTTGGTGAGACCATGGGAAATATCATCGCAAGATCCTACACCCTGCTTAAGGAGCTTGAGCCCGATGCGGTGCTGATACTCGGTGATACCAACTCGGCTCTTTCGGCCATTTCCGCCAAAAGACTCAAGATCCCCATTTTCCATATGGAGGCGGGAAACCGGTGCTGGGACTGGAATGTCTCGGAGATGATAAACAGAAAGATTGTAGATCATATCTCCGATATCAATCTGCCCTATACAGAGCACTCCAGAAGATATCTGCTGTCTGAAGGAGTGGACGGCAAGACGGTCTTTGTGACGGGATCTCCCATGAAGGAGGTTCTGAATAAAAACCGTGACAGGATAGAGAAGTCAAAGGTCCTTGAAGAGCTGGGGCTTACTCCCGGAAAATACATACTGGTGTCGGCTCACAGGGAGGAGAACATAGACATAGAGGAGAACTTCATGGAGCTCATGAACTCCATTAACAACATCGCGCAGAAATACGATGTCCCCGTCATTTATTCCACTCATCCCAGGACTCAGAAGTTCATTGACAGCAGAGGCTTCAAATTCGACAGGAGAGTCAGGAATCTGAAGCCCTTCGGCTATCTTGACTATAACAAGCTGCAGGAGAACGCTCTCTGTGTGCTTTCCGATTCGGGAACACTGTCGGAAGAGTCTGCCATGATGGATTTTCCGGCTGTTCTGATCCGGACATCCACGGAGCGCCCTGAGGTGCTTGATAAGGGCTCTGTCATCATAGGCGGCATCAAGAGTGATGATGTGGAACAGGCAGTGGAGATGGCCATAAGCATGAGGGATAACAAGGAACCCTATGTGGAGGCAGAGGACTACGCCGACGAGAATGTATCGCTGAAGGTCATCAAGGTGATACAAAGCTATACCAAGATAGTAAATGAGACCGTGTGGCTCAAGCATTGATCCCATACACGACAGGACCTGAAAGGAAGATAAGGATGAAGATATCCAAAAGGATGCTGAAGTATGCAAGGGAGAACTACAATGAGGTAAAGCATACCACTCTGAACCCCGAAGGGCCGGGCGTGGTGAGGATACATCTCGTGCCTCCAAAGGTTACGGATGATGACATAGGACCCTCTGTGGTCATACTCAACGGGCAGGATATAGTCCCTCTGGATGTATCCTGGACCATATTAATGTGCGAATTCATATCCGAAGTGAATAAATACAGCGGCCGGGAGGTTAATGAGGCCGAGGTAGCGCAGATTATAAAGGACACCTGCCGGAGAATGAGGAAGATATATCCCCTGATACCCGGCAGATACTTTATTTCCGACATAGATACCATCATGACCACCTTCAAGCAGATCGCTTACCGTGAGAAGGTGACCGAGGACATCCCATACATGAGCCTTGGCGAATATGCTCCATACATGAGGGCGCCTCACAGGATGGATCTGATGGTATCGGCCATGACAAAGGATGATAAATGGCACTGCAATCTGAAGTGCCTTCACTGCTATGCGGCAGGACAGCAGCATTCGGGTGAGACCGAGCTTGATACCGAAGACTGGAAGAAGATCATGGACAAGCTTAAGGAGGCCTGTGTACCTCAGATCACCTTCACGGGAGGAGAGCCTACCATGAGGGAGGATCTCTGCGAACTCATAGAGTACGGGGAGTGGTTCATCACCAGACTCAACACCAACGGAGTGAAGCTTACGAAGGAATACTGCCATGCCTTAAAAGCAGCGTCCCTGGACAGCATACAGATAACACTGTATTCGGGAGACAAGGATATACACAACAGGCTGGTGGGAGCAGAAGGGCATGAAATGAGTGTTTCGGGGATAAAGAATGCTCTGGAGCTTGGTATGAGCGTCAGCGTCAATACCCCTCTTTGTACTCTGAATGAAGACTATGTATCCACCCTGAAGTTCCTTCACGATCTTGGGGTCACCTATGTTACCTGTTCGGGGCTTATCACCACGGGGAATGCGAAAAAGGACGAGTCCGTATCGCTGCAGCTTAGCCGTGAGCGTATCGGTGAGATACTTAAGGACGCAGTGAGATACTGCAATGAGAATGCCATGGAGATAAGCTTTACTTCTCCGGGCTGGGTTGATGACAGTCTGTGTGAGGAGCTTGGAATAAATACTCCCACCTGTGGTGCATGCCTTTCAAATATGGCCGTAACCCCCGGGGGCAAAGTTGTTCCCTGTCAGAGCTGGCTTGAGGGTGAGGCATTGGGTGACATGCTCCATGACGACTGGGAGAAGATATGGGATGATCCCGATTGCATTAAGAGGCGGGAATACTCGGCACTTATGCTTGGCACCTGCCCCTTAAGGCAGAGTGCACCTCATGAAAAGGAGGTGGGATAAGATGAGATACAGGATAACAGGTATCGTATCAAGGCTTCTGGCAGCAGTATTTATTATCCTTGCAGCCACCTTTACGGTGTCGGAGGTTACATATGCCGCTCCTCTTGACGAGATACTGGTTTATGATATAACGGCCAAGGTACAGGATGATGCCACGGTGAAGCTTACCTATCATATAGAATGGAAGGTTCTGGACTCCGATTCGGAGGGCCCGCTGTCCTGGGTCAAGGTGGGCATACCCAACAAACACTACGGCGAGGTACTGGGCCTGACCGACAATATCAAGTCCATCGGATACAGCTCTGACGGCGGAAGCTATATGAGGATCGATTTTGACAGAGACTATTACGAGGGCGAGGTCATAGTATTCGAGTTCAGCGTGGTACAGGATTATATGTACCAGGTGGACAAGCTGGAGGAGGGATATACGGTATATACCTTCACTCCCGGATGGTTCGATGATATCACCGTGGATCATATGACACTCAGGTGGAATGCTGACAAGGTGGAGAGCTTTGATCCGGCTTGCTATACCCTGGTGGGCAATCTGGTATGGATGGAGGATGATATGCCTCCGGGAGAAAAGTTTACCATCAATGTGACCTATCCCAATGACGCCTATGGCTTTGATCTCTCCAAGAAGACAGAGGAGCCGGAGGAGGACGACGATTGGATCTACTACCTTATAGGAGCGATAGTATGTCTTATCGTCCCCGGCGGAATGGTGATGACCATTATCGGGGTCATCAGCACGGCTATATACAATGCCTTTGCTGCCTTCGGACCAAAGGAGAAGAAGATCACCAGGACCAAGATAGTCTATTTCGATTCCTGTCCCGGATGCGGAGCTCCCAGAGGAGAGGGCAAGACAAAGTGCGAATTCTGCGGCAGGGATCTTGTAAAGAGCAAAGAGGTTATAGAGGAGAAGGATATCAAGGGCAAGGAGAAGGAGGCTGCGAAATTTGTCAAAGAGGGCGAATTCCGGTATACGGCAGATCCGAACACATTCATCAATGTCCATGTGGTCCCTGTACCCCGTCCCCGTAGGTCATATAGTTCGAGAGGCAGCTCGGGACGCTCGCACCACAGTTCCTGTGCTCACAGCTCCTGCGCCTGTGCATGTGCCTGCGCCTGTGCCGGAGGAGGCAGGGCAGGGTGTTCTGCAAAGGATTTCTATAAGACTAACTTAAGACTCAGATTCCTTGGGAAACATAAGGGAATATAAACCGCGAAACGCGGCAGTGGTACAATATATTGTGGTCTTACCTATAATAAAGTAGTTATTTAGGGGAATATATGCTATACTTCATCTGTATGCGATGAAGCATGCAGTAAGGAAGGATCGATATCATGCATTTTCTTATAACCGGAGGAGCCGGATTTATAGGCTCCAATATGACGGACGCACTGTTAAAGAAAGGACATAAGGTCACTGTCTATGACGGATTCATAACGGGTCACAGACAGTATCTTGAGGAGGCTGCAAAAAGTCCTGATTTTACCCTTGTGGAGGGTATGATCGAGGAGGAAGACAAGCTGGATGCAGCCATGAAGGGCGTTGATTTCGTATTTCACTTTGCGGCAAATGCCGATGTGAGGAGAGGGCTGGAGCATCCCTTAAAGGATCTTGAGCAGAATACCAACAACACTGCCAGAGTCCTTGAAGCCATGAGGAGAAATGACGTTAAAAGGATAGGCTTCTCATCCACGGGCTCCGTATACGGAGAAGCCGAGGTGATACCTACTCCCGAGGACGCTCCCTTCCCGGTACAGACCTCCCTTTATGCAGCCTCAAAGCTGGCAGGAGAGGGGCTTATCGAGGCATATTGCGAGGGATATGATTTCCAGGGTTATATATTCAGATTCGTATCCATCCTTGGGGAGAGATACCCTCACGGACACGTATATGATTTCTATAAAAAGCTGAAGGCGGATCCCACAAGTCTTTACATACTGGGAGACGGGCATCAGAAGAAATCCTATCTGTATGTGGGAGACTGCATAAATGCCATATTGACAGTGATAAACAACTGCAACGAAAAGGTGAACATCTATAACCTTGGGACAGATGAATACTGCGAGGTCAACGATTCCGTGGGATGGATCACAAAGAGGATGGGAGTTGATCCAACGCTGTCCTACTCGGGAGGCAACAAGGGCTGGATAGGTGACAATCCCTTCATATATCTGGATACGAAGAAGATACGATCCCTTGGATGGAAGCCTGAATATACCATAGAGGAAGCGGTGATAAAGACCGTTGATTATATAAGCGAAAACGAATGGCTTATCGAGGAGTAGATGACATGAACACAGCGGATTATATCAAGGGTTATCTCGAAGAGACCGTGGAGATAGCAAAAACCCTCCCTGCTGATGAGATAGAAAAGGCAGTGGACATACTGAGAAGAGTCAAGAAGGATGAAGGACGGCTCTTCATACTGGGAGTCGGGGGATCCGCAGCCAATGCGTCCCACGCTGTCAATGATTTCAGGAAGATCGGGGGTATCGAGACCTATGCTCCCACGGATAATGTGTCCGAGCTTACGGCAAGGACCAATGATGAGGGATGGGATACCACCTTTACGGAGTGGCTCAAGATATCCCATATAGGATCAAAGGACGCTGTCATGGTGCTGTCAGTAGGTGGAGGGAATGAAAACGCCAGCCCCAATATAGTCAGCGCACTGAAGCTTGCAAAGGATAAGGGAGCAGGCGTCATATCGGTAGTATCAAGAGACGGAGGCTATTCCAAAAAGGTCAGCGATGCCTGTGTTCTCATACCGGTCATCTGCGATGAGAGGATCACTCCCCACGCCGAGGGTTTCCAGGGCATAGTCTGGCATCTTCTGGTAAATGCACTATAGGAAGTATGGCATAACGGAGCATATATGGATTACAGAGACTTAAAGATCGATATCTACGCCGACGGCGCGGACATCGAGCAGATGAAGAGAGTATACAGCGAGGGATTGGTAAAGGGGTTCACCACCAATCCCACATTGATGAAAAAGGCCGGAGTAAAGGATTATAAAAGCTTTGCAAAGGAGGCGGCGGATCATATAAAGGACCTGCCCCTGTCTTTTGAGGTATTTGCGGACGATTTTGAGACCATGGAGAAGGAAGCACTGGTCTTAAGCGCCATCGGTGACAACGTATATGTCAAGATACCCGTTACCAATACAAAGGGAGAATCAAGCGCCCCGCTGATAAAGAGACTCTCGGATAAGGGCATAAAGCTCAATATAACCGCGGTGTTTACCATAGAGCAGGTAAAGACGGTACTTGAGGCCCTTAACAGGAACACACCCTCCATAGTATCCATCTTTGCAGGACGGATCACCAATGCCGGGGTGGATGCGGAGCCTGTCATAGCCGAAACGAAGAGGCTCTGTCTGGAGCACGGCAGATCAAAGGTGCTCTGGGCTTCCAGCAGAGAGCTTTTCAATATCATACAGGCAGAAAGGTCCGGGGCGGATATCATAACCATAACCGATGACCTGCTGCAGTCGCTTAAGACCATAGGACGGGATCTTAACGACTATTCACTGGATACAGTCAAGATGTTCTACAATGACGGAAAGGCATTAGGGTATAAGATCTTATGATTATAGCCAGAAGCCCCTTGAGGATATCCCTGGGAGGAGGAGGAACGGACCTTCCCTCCTATTATGAGAAAAGGGGAGGCTTCCTCATATCTGCAGCTATAGACAAATATGTCTATATCATCCTTCATGATACCTTTGACGGCAGTATAAAGCTGAAATATTCCGAATACGAAGAAGTAAGGCACGTCGATGACATAAGGCATGCCATATTCAGGGAGACCATGAAAAAGCTTGAGATCCCCGATGACTGCTCTCTGGAGATCTGTTCCATGGCGGATATCCCTCAGGGTACGGGACTGGGATCCTCATCCACCTTTACAACAGCCCTTCTTCGGGCCTTTCACCAGTACAAGGGAGATATCGCCAGCGCAAGGACCATAGCGGAGGAGGCCTGCGATATAGAGATGGTAAGGCTTGCAGAGCCCATAGGCAAGCAGGATCAGTATATATCCGCCTACGGAGGTTTGACCTGCATGGAGTTTTCAAAGGACGGAAGGGTGGATGTATATCCGTTGAATCTTAGACAGGAGACCTTTTACGATCTTGAAGACAACCTGATGCTGTATTTCACAGGCTTTTCCAGGTCTGCTTCGGGGATACTGAAGGAACAGGATGATGCCAGCAAGAAGGATGATGATGACATGCTGGCAAACCTCGACTACGTAAAACATCTGGGCTATGACTCCCAAAAGGCTTTTGAGCAGGGAGATCTTAGAGCCTTCGCGGATATCATGAACGTTCACTGGGAATACAAGAAAAAGCGGTCTAAGGGGATGAGCAACCCAAAGATCGACGAATGGTATGAATATGCCATGAAGAACGGTGCCCTTGGCGGCAAGATGATAGGCGCAGGGGGCGGAGGATTCCTGATGTTTTATGCGGAGAACAGGACGAAGCTCAGGCAGGCCATGTCGAAGACCGAGATGAGCGAGGTCAGGTTCAGATTTGAGATGAAGGGGGCAAGCGTTCTATGATGCCCAAAATGTCGGATATCCAGGTCGTGGTCATGATGGGCGGGCTGGGCAGGAGGCTCGGCTCATTGATATCCGACTGTCCCAAACCCATGCTCCCGGTTTCGGGCAAACCATTCTTTGACTATGAGCTTTTACTCCTGAAGCTGGCGGGCTTCAGGAGATTTCTCTTCTGTACCGGGCATATGTCCCGGGAGATAGAGTCCTATTACAAAGACGGATCTCATCTTGATATCAGCATCACATATTCCAAAGAGCCCGAGCTTCAGGACGGATCGGGTGTTAAACTCCTTGGCACGGGAGGAGCCTTAAGGCATGCCTATGATAAGCTTTCCGATGACTTTCTCCTGGTATATGCAGATTCCTTCATGGATATTGATTACCGTGAGGTTGTATGGAGGTATTTTAAGGCAAAGGAAGAGGGCTTTTCCTCTCTTATGACCCTGCTTAAAAATAACGGCGATTATGATAAGAGCAATGTGATCTATAAGGATGGCGCCTTAAAGCTCTATGACAAGAAACAGGAGCTTTCGGATATGGATCATATCGATTACGGCGTAAACATGTTCTCCAGGCAGGTATTTGCAGGAAGAGATGAGGGAGAGGTCTTCGATCTGGGAGACATACAGCATGAGCTTTCCCTATCGGGCAGGCTTTACGGTCTGGTTGTCACAAGAAGGTTCTACGAGATCGGAAGAGTGGAGCCATATAAGGAATTCATATCCTATGTGAAGGACAGGTTTGAAGATAAGAAAAAGGCTGTTTTCCTGGACAGGGACGGCGTACTGAATGAGATAGTATATAACGAGGATACCGAGCAGCTTGATTCCCCCTTAAGACTGTCCGAGCTTAAGCTGCTTCCCGGGGCAGCCAGGGCAGTAGCAGAGCTTAAAAGCGCAGGATATCACGTATTCGTGGTAACGAACCAGCCTGCTGCCGCAAAGGGCAAGACAGATCTTGGAACTCTGTTTGATATAAATAAAAAACTGATGGAGCTGATACCGGATATAGACGAGGTCTTCATGTGCCCTCATCATCCTGTGGGAAGTCAAAAAGGCAGGGAGAGAGAGGGAGAACTCATCTGTGAGTGTGAGTGCAGGAAGCCCAAGGACGGCCTGATCCGGCAGGCTACGGCGAAATATGCCATAGACTCCGACTCCTCCTATATGGTGGGGGATTCCCATACCGACATCATATGCGGCAGGAGCGCAAAGCTTAAGACGGTCTTTATAGGCTCTCTGAAATGCGACACCTGTAAAAAGCTGGGGGACATCTCTCCCGACTATGTGGCTTTGGATATCGAGGACGCTGCGTCATACATCATAAGCGGGCGAATGAGAACATGAGGATACTTGTCATAGACATAGCTGCATCAAAGACCGGAGCCCTGTCCGTATTGCGTGATTTCTACGGATATGTCAGAGGGCACGCAGGAGAGGATGAGTGGATATTTGCCGTAGGATCAAAGGATGTCCTTGAGGAGCCGGCAGAGGACAATATCAGGATAGTGGTCAGAGATGATGTAAAGGCCTCATCCCTTGCAAGACTTCGTTTCGAATTCTTTACGGGAGCGGGCTTTATCAGAAGCATTGCCCCGGATGTGGTGATAAGCCTGGAAAACACCATGCCCGTCAGGATAGAGGGCGGCATCCGCAGGATACTGTACATCCATCAGCCTTTAGGCTTTCAGAAGCTTAAAAGATTCTCCCTCTTCAGGAAGGAGGAGAGGGCTCTTGCGCTGTATCAGAGGTTCTACCATAAGCTGATCATGGCATCGGCAAAGCGCTCGGATATCCTCATCGTCCAGACGGAATGGATGAAAAAGGCTCTGATAAGAGACCTTAAAGGAACAGTTAAAAGAATAGAGAAGATAGGACCCGACATACCGGATCTTTCCGGATATGTGAGGGAGGATCAAGGCGTATCGGACAGGTTTTTCTATCCCGCAAGCGATATAACCTACAAAAACCACCGTGTCATAGATGAAGCGGCAGAGCTTTTGAAGAAGGAAGGCATAAGCTGTGACATCCTGTATACTAAGGACAGGGTCTTAAAAAGGGAGGAGGTATTTGAGGAATACAACCGTTCCACTCTTATCTTCCCCTCATACATAGAGACCTTCGGGATGCCTCTTGCGGAGGCAAGGCAGTTCGGGACGGTGATCCTTGCTGCCGATACGGAATTTGCTAAAGAGGTCCTATATGGATATGATAGAGCATATTATTTCGATGCTTTTGATGCAAAAGCCCTTGCAGATCTCATGAAAAAGGTGATACAGGGGGAGCTTAAAAGAGGCAGCGGCGAAGTACCTGAGGAGAGAGAGGATTCCTACGGCAGGATCCTGGAGATGATAAGGAATGCAGAAGGACAGGCTTAAATATGTGATCTTTGCGGTTTATCCGCTGGCATCACTTATATATACCGCCGCTTTGTTCATAAGCGGATTAAGAGAGGGGATCTGCCTCACGGCAGTGCTTTTGGCTGCCATTTTATCTGCGGTGATAATGAAATATGTCAGGATAGAGCACACGGAGGATGTGGTATTTTTGGTTTACATAATTTACAACCTCCTCTCCGGCATCTGGTGTGTTTATTTCGGCATCCCCCTGATGGTCTATGTGGGAGAGGTGACGACAACCCTTATCCCCATGGGACTTTTCTATGCGGGGAGATCCATGAAGGATGAGGATGCCCTGAGATTTTACGAGTGCTTTATCCTTGCCGTGCTGTTTCTGGGGGTACTGGGAGTTATCCTCAATGCTGTTGCGCCTCAGTTCTACCTGGATTATTCCGTGGCCATGAATTATATATCAAAGGCTGACGCCGAAACCGCCAGGGTCAGGATGGATTCGGTGGTGGGCTCGGGAGCTCTGGCCACATTGCTCTGCTTTTCCGTCTGCTCCTCGGTTTTCCTTATCGAGGATGAGCATAAGAGCAGGCGCATAAGAGGCATCGTATATCTGGTGCTTTCCGTAGTATTTGCCTTTATGGCCAATCAAAGAGCCTCCATGGCTTCCATCATCATCATGCTGATATTCTTTAATTACACTGCCTTCAGGGTATATAAGGCCGCTCCGGTGAAGTATCTCATATACGAGGCAGCTGCCCTTGTCCTTGCCATAGGAGGGATAGTGGTATTTGCCGGAGGCATCTTCGACAAGATAATGGCCAGGCTTGTATCCATACCCCAGGGCTTCGGAGAGAGGTCCGAACAGTGGATAGCTGCCGTCAATAACATGTGTAATATATGGCTGGGAGACGGTCTGGGGTCCCACGGACACAGGGCAGTGGGATATCAGCCCTATATCGTAGCCGACGGCGGGCTTGTAAAGATATATGCTGAGATGGGACTTATCGGAACGTCAGTTATCATATTCCTTTTGGTGCTGATATACAGGAAAACCTACAGGAATCTTAAGAGTGTGGTGCCGGAAATAGCCATTATCACCTGTGCCATCTTGATCTCCATAGGCTCCAATCCTCTTGAATTTGAGATCTGTGCTCCCATAGCATATTTCGCTCTGGGCAGGGCCGTATTAAAGCTTACGGAGGATAAGGGATGAGGGTTCTGGCGCTTTATCTTCCACAGTTTCACCGCTTCG
This sequence comes from uncultured Lachnospiraceae bacterium, assembly GCA_946616305.1. Classification (GTDB taxonomy): domain Bacteria; phylum Bacillota; class Clostridia; order Lachnospirales; family Lachnospiraceae; genus NK4A144. The sequence continues at coordinate 14,276 of CAMOIV010000004.1, forward strand.
ATGAGAATGATCAGTGGTGGGGAGAGGGATATACGGAGTGGACGGCGGTAAAGAGTGCCAAACCGCTGTACAAAGGGCATATCCAGCCAAGAGTCCCCATGGGAGGCGATTATTACGATCTGTCTGATCAGGAGGCGGCGGCTCTTTCTAAGCAGGCGGAGCTTGCAAGGGAATACGGCATATACGGGTTTGTATTTTACCATTACTATTTCAAGGGACAGAAGCTGATGGAGCTTCCGGCCGAGATCCTCTTAAGGCATAAGGAGATAGATCTTAAATACTGTCTGGACTGGGCCAACGAAACCTGGACCAGAGCCTGGTACGGCAGGATGGAGGATGTGCTCATCCGACAGGAGTACGGCGATAAGAAGGACTGGAAGGAGCATTTTGATTATCTCATACAGTTCTTTAAGGATGAAAGATATATAAAGATAGACAATAAGCCGGTATTATGCATCTACAGGACCTTTGACATAGAGCATCTTGATAAGATGAGGGCATACTTTGAGGAAAGGGCCAGGGAGGAAGGCTTTGACGGCATATATCTCATAGGTGGAAGAGTGGCAGAGCGCCTGGATGACAGGAATCTTTGCGACGCATGGTATTATTTTGAGCCGGGATACTCGCTCAAGCGTTCCCTGACCCCCTTCGGTACCTTCTGCTATAATGCCTCCACCGCCATAAGGGGAGCAGTAAACACCGTTTTCAAGACGCAGATCTTAGAGCGCAGGATACCTATACGCAGGATCTATGATTCCATACTGTCCAGGGAATACGGGAAGAATGAGTACCCGGGTCTTATAGCAAGATGGGACAATACACCAAGGCGCGGATACAAGGGACTGGTCTACACTGGAGGAAGTCCGGAACTCTTTGGTGATGCTTTATGTAAACTATCCCGCAAGATAGACAAGGACAGCTTCCTGTTCATCAATGCGTGGAACGAATGGGGAGAGGGAGCCATGCTGGAGGCTGATGAGGCAGAAGGATATGCATATCTTCAAAAGGTAAAAGAGGCTAATGATGGACAATAAGACAGGAGAAAAAATATCCGTTATCTCGATCATATATGATGTGGAGGAATATCTGCCTAAGGCTTTGGAGAGCATGACAGAGCAGAGCTATAAGGATCTTGAGATCATCCTTGTGGTGGGGATCGGCAAAAAGGAGACAAAGGATCTTGAGATCTGTGAAGCCTACGCCGCAAAGGATGACAGGATAAAGATCGTGGCAACAGAGGCCAGGGGTACCGGAGATGCAAGAAATAAGGGCCTTGACGCTGCAACCGGCGACTATATCGCCTTTATAGACGGGGATGACTGGGCCGAAAAGGATATGATGGAGAGACTTTATGTAAACCTAAAAGAGCATGATGCTATGATCTCCGTCTGCGGCAAATTCAGTGAATATGATGACAGATCGGAGCCCGATCCCGCAGCACCTGTTCGCGTGATGGATCCGGCCTCCTCCTTTGAGATGATCATGAGGGGCACGGGGTTTTTCTTCCACTGCTGGGACAAGCTTTTCGAAGCATCGGTATTTGAGGGCTTGAGATTCCCGGATGACAGGTATCTGGAGGACAGGTATGTCATAGACAAGGCCATAGCAAAGGCCGGCAGGATAGTATATGACACAGCTCCGCTGTATCATTACAGGGTCAGGGGCAACAGTCTCTCTAGAGTCCGTGACATGGCGGAATACAATACCGATGCGGATACGCAGTTTTGCGAATTTGCTCTGGGCTATGCACCGGGACTTAAGGACCTTGCCGCCTCCTTCCTGCTGTATGATCATCTGACCTGCATACAGAATTACCTGCTTTACTTCAAGGGACAGGAGACGGATACGGCGAGGATGCAGGACAAGTACAAAGAACATATGGAATACTTACGGGTGGTCGGTAAGGATATAAAGCATAATCCCGAGATCGGCAGATCCCTTAAGATAAAGAGATATCTGGCCCTTTATGCCCCGCAGGTATTAAAGATACTGACAAAAAGACATGTGAGACAGATAGAAAATGATAAAAAATTTCAATAAAGACAGATATCCCCGGCTTTACGGAAAGAGGATACTCTTTGTATGCAGGGAGACATATTCAAAGCCCTTATGGTTTTTGGCAAGGGACCTTAAGGAGACTAACGAGGTGGCAGCCTTCTACATAATGTCCTCCGAGAGTACATACAACAAGTGTTATTATAACGAGCATACCATTTTTGAGTGGCGTGAGAACCTGCCGGATGTAAAGCTCTACGACGTGGGAGACATATGCGACGAGTTTGTGGAGGGCTTCAGGCGCAGTAAGGACCCGACGGATCACGAATATCTCGAGATGCTGGAGAGGGAATACACCCACTACAAGGTCCTTGGCCTTCAGCTGATGGCAAGCCAGGAGAATACCAGACATTACCATTACAGAAAGTACTGGCCCATAACCTCCGACGAGGAGAATAAATACTGGCTGGAGCTGAATTACAAGAAGGTCATGAGGGTCCTTGACGACTTCAGACCTGATGTGATCCTTGATACGGACAATGCGGAGCTGCAGAGAACGGTACTCAGTGAGGTTGCATATAAACGGGGAATACCTTATGCTACTATTGAGTACGGAAAATACGGCTTTTACAAGTACCCGAGTTTTCAGAATTCCTTTGGCATCGATCCGTATTTCAGAAGGATCTATGAGGATTCCCTGGCCCTGTCAGCGGATGATATGTCGGAGGAATACGCTTATATAAAGGATTTCAGGGAGAAATCCTCCATAATGAACAAGGAATTTGCCGGAACCGTTACAAGCCAGTATGAGAGGGGCAGGCTCTTTGATTCCATGAAGATAATGCTTGGGAAATGGAATTATTTCTGGGATCAGGATCATACGGCCCATAACGCAAAAAGGAAGAAACTCTCGGGCATGCTCTATGCGCCTACGAAGCCCTATCTTAAATACTATCTGGACGTGGAGCGCATCAAGAGAAAGCTTCTGGTAAAGAATGACTACTTCGAGGAACCCGTGGAGGGGGAGAGATACGTATATATGCCTCTCCATCTGATACCGGAATCATCGGTCTTTGTAAAAGCCTCATTCTATGTGGATGAGATGAACCTCATCGAGCAGGTGTCCAAATCCCTTCCCGTGGGGTGGAAGCTCTATGTGAAGGAGCACCAGGCCATGCTTGGGGAGCGGGACCTTGACTTTTACAAAAAGGCGGCCGAGCTTCCCAACGTCCGGGTGGTCCAGATCAATCATTACAAGGATCCGAAGCCCTGGATAACCAAGGCGGAGGGAGTGGTGACCATAACCGGTACCGCAGCATATGAGGCGGCCCTGCTGGGGAAGAAGAGCATCATCTTCGGTGAAGTGCCCTTCAGTCTCATAGAAGGTATCACCAGAGTGTCCTCATTTGAGGATCTGCCCCGGCTCATAAGGGAATTCGGGGAGGTTGACAACATACACTCAGCCGCAGCCTATATACATGCTATAAAGAGTGCAGGGGAGGAAGTAAAACTCTTCTACCTCATGGATGAGGCCGAAGAGATATTTGCCGGAAGAAGAGAGGAGTCGGAGGAATTCGACAGGGAACTTGAAAAACTGCTGGATTTCTATGAGAAAGGACTGGAGAATTACGATAAATGGAAAGCAGGATCATAGAAAGGCTTAAGGAGGGGAAGTTTACCCTTATAGCCGAGATAGGTGTCAATTACTACGATATCGCAAAGAAGATGGGGATATCGGACATGGAAGCCGCAAAGCTCATGGTCAGGGAGGCCAAGGAGGCCGGCATTCATGCGGTCAAATTTCAGACCTATAAGGCCGAGACCCTGGCAGCAAAGGATTCTCCTTCATATTGGGATCTTGGGGAGGAGCCTACAACCTCACAGTATAAGCTCTTTAAGAAATTCGATTCCTTCGGGGAGGCGCAGTACAGAGAGCTTAAGGAATACTGCGACGAGCTTGACATAGAATTCCTCTCCACCGCTTTCGATATCGAAAGTGCGGACTATCTGGAGGAGCTTATGGGGATATATAAGATATCCTCCTCGGATCTCACCAATATACCCTTCATAGAGTATCAGGCAGCCAAGGGGAAACCGGTAATGCTTTCCGTCGGGGCCTCCGAGCTTTTTGAGATAGAGCGGGCCGTGGATGCCATAAGGAGCGTAGGTGACAGCGAGCTTGTGCTGATGCACTGTGTACTGGAGTATCCGACACCCATAGAGCATGCCAACCTCCTTAAGATAAAGACCCTGAGAGAGCAGTTCCCGGATTGTTACATCGGTTATTCGGATCACACAAAACCGACCCCCGACTGCGATGTGGCAAAATGTGCCTATGTCCTGGGAGCGATGGTCATGGAAAAGCATTTTACCCTGGATAAGACTCTTAAGGGCAATGATCATTATCATGCCATGGACCCGGAGGATGCGAGGGCCATCCTTGCAGCCTGTGAGCGGATGCAGATGCTTGAAGGATCAGGCGATCTGGTATGCCTTGAGAGTGAGGGTGCTGCAAGGGAGAATGCCAGAAGATCCCTTGTGGCGAAGGTTGACATAAAACAGGGAGAAGAACTGACTAAAGAGATGCTTACCTTTAAGCGTCCCGCAAGCGGCATATCTCCCGCGGATATCGATAAGGTTGTGGGATCAAGGGCTCTTGTTGATATTCCCGAGGATACGATCCTTAAGGAAGAAATGATATCCCGGACCGATGAGGACGATGATGGCAGAGGATAATTCAAGAGCTGCCGTAAAGTCCGGTATCTGGTATGTAATATCGAACGTTATGATCAGGGCCGTGGGTATAATCACGGCTCCCATATATACCCGTCTCCTGAATACTTCGGAGACGGGTTTTGCCAATAATTTCAACAATTACGTATCTATTTTCTATGTGATGACCGGACTCTGTCTCATATACAGCGTCGGCAGGGCCAAGATCGACTTTAAGGGAGAGGAATTTCACCGCTATATGTCAGCCATCCAGGCTCTTTCCAGCATCTTCGGCCTGATCCTCCTTGCTGTTGTCATGCTTTGCATGCCATCGGAGGGCATGCTGGGATATAACAGGCTCATAATCTTCATCCTCTTTGCCTATCTGACGGTATATCCCTCCATAGATTACATGCTGTACAAGCTGAGATTTGAGTACAGATACAAGGAAAACATAGCCATATCAGTGATAATAACCGTTTCAACCGTGGCCCTATCCATCGCCCTGATCCTTCTCATGCCTCAGGATAAGGGCTTTGCAAAGATACTGGGAACCGTGATCCCCTCTGCTCTTGTGGCACTTGTCTGCTATATCGCCATATTAGGAAAGGGAAGGGTGGTATTTCATAAGGAATACTGGAAATATGCCCTGGCCATAGGACTTCCCATGATACCTCACGGACTGGCCATGATACTGCTGTCCAGGATAGACGTATCCATGATATCGAGGATGTGCGATCTGTCCGCCGTGGGACTGTATACCTCAGGCTATGTCATAGGCTCCCTCCTCATGTTCGTGACCAATGCCGTGGGCAATGCCTGGGTGCCTCTTTTTAACGAAAGACTGGACGGAGGAGACATAGAGGGGATAAGGAGGGATAATAAGATCCTCATGGAGGCAGGCTGTTTTATGACGGTATGTTTTATAGGAGTGGCCCCCGACATGATAAGGGTATTGTATGCAAAGCCCTATCACGAGTCCATGTATGTGGTTGCTCCGGTGGCACTGGGCACTCTTTGTCAGTATTTTTACACCAATTACGTAAATGCAGAGATCTTTTACAAGAAGACCGCACTGATAGCCGTCAATTCCTGCATTGCTGCGGGAGCGAACATAGTGCTCAATTACATCTTCATAGGCAGATACGGCTATATCGCCGCGGCATATACAACACTGGCGGGATATTTCATACTCATGATCCTGCACTACATCACCACCACTCATATCCTTAAGAAAAAGATATATGCCGACGGTAAGTATTTTGCCATGCTTATCGTTACCGTATGTATCGGCACCGGACTGTCCATGACCTATGATACCTTCCTTTTAAGGTATTTATTCCTCACTCTTACAGTCCTTGTTTTGGTATGGATATGGAAACATGATATAATAACCTTTATGGGATTTATCAAAAACAAAAGGATGGGCTGAGCATCTATGAAGATATTGATAGTCATACCGGCGAGAGGCGGATCAAAGAGGATACCAAGGAAGAATGTCAGGATGATGAACGGGAGACCGTTGATCCTGTATTCCATAGACAATGCCTTAAGGCTCAAGGATCATTACGATACCGACGTCTGCGTATCCACGGATGATGAGGAGCTTGGGAGCATCGCCAAAACCTTCGGCATAGAGGTGATATGGAGAGATGAGAAGCTTTCCGCAGACAATGTCACCCTGGATCCCGTCATATATGATGCCATGAGGAAGATGGAGAACAGATACAGTGTCAATTACGACATAGTAGTTACCATGCAGGCCACCTCACCTACCCTCAGACCCAATACGATAAGGAAAGCCCTCGGAGAATTCATCGATTCCGATTACGATACCATGATCTCCTGCGTCAACAGGCCCCATCTTTCCTGGACCAGATCAGGCGGTAAGATAGTCAAGAACTACGAGAAAAGGCTTAATTCACAGGAGCTTCCCTGCAACTATCTGGAAACCGGTGCCTTCCTCATAACAAGGCGCGGATGCGTAACCGAGGATTCACGTATCGGAGAGAACATAACCGTATATGAGACCGATCCCAAGGAGGCCATAGATATAGACAGCGAAGAGGATTGGATCTCCGCGGAGTCAATACTCAAGAGAAAAAGGATACTCCTGCGGTGTGTTGGAAAGCCGGAGCTTGGCATGGGGCATATATACAGATGCCTCTCCATAGCATATAAGCTCATAGGTCATGACCTGCTCTTTGTCACCGATGAAGACAGCGTCATGGGTAAGGCAAAGCTGCAGGAATCCTATCTTGAATACGAGACCATATCCGATGACAGCGATTATGAGAGGATCCTCAAGAATTACATGCCGGACATCGTAGTAAATGACGTGCTTGACACCTCGGAGGAGCTTATAAAGCTTGAGAGGAAATATACAAAGAGGATAGTGAACTTCGAGGATATGGGACCGGGAGCATGGCTTGCGGATGCAGTCATAAATGCCCTGTACGAGAATCAGCCCAATAAGCCATACAACGTCTACGAAGGCTCGGATTATTATTTCATAAGGGATGAATTCCTGACGGAATCTCCCAAGGAATTCTCGGCTGAATGCCGGAATATCATGATCATGTTCGGAGGAGCCGATCCTTCGGACCTCACGGGTAAGCTTTATGAGATATGCCAGGTCCTGCATCCCAAGATGCCCAACGTGGAATTCCACTTCCTTACGGGCTTTGCATATGCCCACAAGGATAAGATAAAGCCCATACCCCCTGCAAATATCTTCGTGCACAATGATGCCAAGAGAGTATCCAGCTACATGAAGAAGGCGGACATGTGCATCACCAGCCAGGGGCGGACCATCTTTGAACTGGCATCCATGGGAGTACCTGCCATAGTACTGGCTCAGAACGAGAGAGAGGCTGAGCATGTATTTGCCGGCATGGGCAACGGCTTCATCAATCTGGGTATAGGAGAGCGGACCGATACTCTCACAATCATAAAGACCATCATGTGGCTTGCCGATATGCCTCATGTCAGGGCCGAGATGAGGGATCTGCAGCTTTCAAAGAAATTCGAAAAGGGTCAGAAGCGCGTTATAAAGCTCATACTCGGAGAAGACAGGTGAAGGTTGTCATCGTAAATACCGTCATAGGCACAGGAAGCGTGGGCCGTATCTCATGCGGTATTGCCGATGAGGTTAAAAAAAGAGGCGGAAGAGCCCTGCTGTGCAGGGGACGCGGACAGGAGGTCCAAGGATACGAGAATTACCGGGTGGGATGTGACGCGGATATGTACATCCACGGGATCTTAAGCCGGATCACGGACAGGCAGGGATTATACAGCAGCGCCGCCACAAAGGGTCTTATCAGGAGGATCGAGGAATATGACCCCGATATCATACAGCTGCATAACATACACGGTTATTATCTGAATTACAGGTTATTGTTCGATTACCTGAAAAAGAGCGGCAGGAAGACGGTGTGGACCCTGCATGACTGCTACAGCTTCACCGGACACTGCGTTCATTTCGAATACAGAAACTGCATGAAGTGGGAGAGCGGTGAGTGCGGACATTGCCCGGAGATCAGGGAATATCCGGCTTCGTACCTTTTTGACAGATCAAGGGAGAACTACGGCATCAAGAAGGAGGCTTATACAGGCCTTAAGAACCTTCACCTCGTAACACCCTCCGAATATCTGAAGGATAAGATTGAAAGATCTTTTCTCGCAGGATATCCCGTCAAGGTCATAAATACCGGGATAGATCTGGGGGTTTTCAAGCCGGGGAAGGAGTCGATCCGCGAAAAGTATCATATAGGAGACAGGATACTGATCCTGGGAGTGGCAAATCCCTGGAGAGAGCGCAAGGGACTGTACGATTTTGCAAAGCTCTATGCAAAGCTGGATCCGGATAAATACGCTCTGGCCCTCATGGGCCTTAAGAAAAAGCAGGCAGAAGGACTTCCTTCGGGCATAATAAAACCGGGGCGCACAGACAGCATACAGGAGATGGCAGAGTGGTACAGGGCATCCGATGTATACATGAATCTCACATATGAGGACACCTTTCCCACCACCAACATTGAAGCCTTAGCCTGCGGCACGCCGGTGGTAACCTATGCTTCCGGAGGCTCAGGAGAGATCATAGATAAAAATACAGGCGTTATGACACCCAAGGGAGATGTGGATAAGGCTCTGCAGGCAGTGGATCTCTTTGGCAGGAAAAAAGAGGAAATAAGCCGAAAATGCGTGGAAAAAGCAGGAGCCTATAATAAGGACATCAAATATAACGAGTATTATGAATTATATAAGGCGCTTTAAGAATTCCATAATATCCATACTGGCACTTATCATGTATGCACTGTGCCTTGCGATACTCCTTGTACTGCTGGGCATCGAGAACTGGCAGATACTCGGGCTTTCCAGAACCTCCATCATCATGGTATTTACCTTTACCATCATGGGATTCCTGCTGGTGAGGGCATACGGCGGCTATAATGTGGGGGTGAGGAAGTCGAGACCCATAGTGATCTCCCTTTCTCTGGCCATGATGATAGACGACATCATCACCTATCTTGTCCTGATCATCATGAACACCAACGATGCCAACGGACGCAGGATAGAGTTCGGCTCCGTGGGCTTCCTTCTCCTTGCCATTATAGGTCAGATAGTGATCATATCCATATTCGCAAGGCTGGGAAACGGGTTTTATTTCCTTGTGAACCCTGCAGAGAAGACCCTTATCATCACCGGAGACAAGGAGGATATGGAGAGGGTCGAAAAGGCGGTCCTTATATTCCACAACAGGTATACCATCACAGGCTGTACATGGGCGGAGGACGAGGACATAGAGAATAAGATAGCCGAAGCCGACAGCGTCTTTTTCTATGATGTGCCCAAAGATGTGCAGGAGAGGCTTGCGGGATTATGCTACAGGACTCACCGGTCCATATACATCAACCCGGATATACAGGACATCCTTATCCACTCGGGCCAGGAGATATTCTTCTCCGATATACCTTTTTATCATACAAGTGCAAGGAATATCACCTTTGAACAGAGGATAGTCAAGAGACTTGGAGATATATTTGTATCCTTTGCGGGACTGATCCTTACTTCACCCATCTTTTTAGTAGCAGCAGTTATGATAAAGCATGAGGACAAGGGTCCGGTGTTCTTCAGGCAGGAGAGAGCCACCGTGGGGGGAAGGGTCTTTCGCATAATCAAGTTCAGGACCATGAAGGAGAATATCGAGAATTTCTCTGTTACCAGGAATGATGACAGGATAACAAAGGTGGGAAAGTGGCTTCGCAGGTACAGGATAGATGAGCTTCCACAGCTCATAAACATCCTTAAGGGAGACATGAGCCTGGTGGGCCCCAGGCCCGAGATGATGAAGAATGTGGAGGAGTATACGGCATCGCTTCCGGAATTCACATACAGGCTCAGGATGAAGGCAGGTCTTACGGGATATGCCCAGGTTATGGGGAAATACAATACCACCAGCCGTGACAAGCTGATCCTTGATCTGATGTATATAGAGAACTTCAGCATAGCCAACGATATCAAGATCCTGCTGCAGACTGTGACCGTGTTCTTTACGGCGGATGAATCCACAGAGGCCTTCGATGGAAAATAAGCCCCTTGTTTCGATAATAACCGTGGCACGGAATGCCAAGGATACCATAGCGCGTACCATAGAGTCGGTCCTTGCCCAGACCTACGACGGTCCCATGGAATATATCATTAAGGACGGCCTCTCCACGGATGATACCATGGTAGTGGCGGAAAGCTACAGGACGGCCATGAAGGAGCGGGGGATAGCATATCGCATAGAAAGCTCCGAGGATAAGGGGATCTACGATGCCATGAACCGTGGCATAGACCTGGCAAAGGGAGAGCTTGTGGGGATAATCAACGCCGACGACATCTATGAGAAGGAGTGCGTTGAGACTGTTGTAAACAGGTATATCGAGACAGGCTTCGATCTGTGCTTCGGTGATATACGCATGATACTTCCATCGGGCAGGACCTTTGTGAAAAAGGCAAGGCTTCGCAGATATACCACATCAAGAGACTGGAATCATCCCACTCAGTTCGTGAAAAGGAGTGTGTATGACAGGTTCAGGTTCAGATGCGAAAACATATCAGATGATATGGATCTGTACTTTGCCATAAGGAAAAGCGGAGCGAGGATAGAGGTCATAAACCGGGTGCTGGCAGACTTTACCATGGGCGGCGTCTCCTCATCCATACCAATAACTGAAGTTATTGAACGGATACGGAGACGATACAGGATCTACAGGAGGTACGGCTACAGCCGGCTGTATATATTTGAATGTGTGGGATTCGAGATCGTTAAGTACATCGGATCCAAGTTTTGAAGGAAGACATGATCAGATCGGTTACTTTTTTTTCCAATTATTTCAATCATCACCAGAGAGCCCTGTGCGATGAGCTGTATGCCGCTCTTTCCGAGGGTTTCTGCTTTGTTGAGACCGAACCCATGGAGGAATTCCGTTCCAGGATGGGCTGGCAGGTGGATGATATACCCCCTTATGTATTAAAAAGCCATGAATCACCGGAAGCCAAGGCAAGAGCCTATGAACTGGCACTTTCTTCGGATGTGGTTATCATGGGTACGGCTCCGGAGGACTTTATCCGGCAGAGGCTTAAGGAGGATAAGCTTACCTTCAGGTATTCCGAAAGACCTCTGAAGGAGGGCAGATGGAAGATATTCGTACCCTACCTGGCAAAGAAATTTTATGTAAACCATATATCAAACAGGCAGAAGCCCCTTTACTGCCTCTGCGCAGGAGCTTTTGTGGCATCCGATTACAGGTTCCTTATGAACTCATACAAGGACAAATGCTATAAATTCGGCTATTTCCCCTTCCCTGAGATAAGAAGCATCGATGAGATCATGGATGCAAGGGAGAAAAGGGACAGGATAAAGATACTGTGGTGCGGAAGGTTCATAAAGCTTAAAAGAGCGGATCTTGTAATAAAAGCCTGCAGGATCCTTGCGGATAAAGGGTACGATTTTGACCTTGAGCTGGTGGGGAACGGAGAGGAAGAGGAGCATCTGAAGGAACTTTGCGACAGTCTGAAGCTGTCTGACAGGACGCAGTTTACGGGATATATGTCTCCCTCGGAGGTAAGGGGAAAGATGGAGGAGGCAGATATATACGTATGCACATCCAACAAGCTGGAGGGCTGGGGATCGGTGATATACGAGGGACTGTCGGCAGGCTGTGCCACCGTGGCCACCTCCGTGGCGGGAGCCACTCCCTTCCTGATAGAGGATGGCACTACGGGATATGTTTTCAGATCGGGCTCCGAAAAAAGCCTTGCCCACAAGCTGGAGCTCTGTCTTAAGGACAAGGAACATATGAAGGATATAGGCAGGGCAGCCTACAGACAGATGGCGGACCACTGGAACCCCCGGGAAGCAGCAGCAAGGCTTATTGAGGTATCCGGTCATCTGATAAAGGGAGAGAGCTGTTTCATGGATGTGGGTCCCATGAGCAAAGCAGGGATCCTGTATGAGGACTGGTACAGGGAATGAAAAAGGTAGTATATCTTCTAGAATATCCCATAGATCTTCCCGGAGGAGCGCAGATGTCCACACTTTCCGTATGCGAGGGCCTTACGGCTGACAGCTCCCTTGGATACGAAACGGTTGTTATCTGCCCCGGACTTCTGTCCCATGACAAGAGCGAATATCCATTCAGGATTGATGAGTATCCCATGGGGGAGAACAGGGGGATAAACCTTATAAAACGGATAGGGGCTTTCAGGAAATATATCCGTGAGGAAGAACCGGATCTTATACATATCGAGATGTCAGAATCCCTTATAACTTACGGTTTCATCAGAGGCTCCTTCAAGGATATACCCTGCATCTATACCGACAGGGGGCTGTTATTCGGCTATAGGAAGAGGAGCAGATTCTTTATGGATCCGGTATTAAGAGACTGCCGGATGCTCGTCACCACTACGGAATACAATAAAGGCCTGTGGAGCGAGGGCTCTGACATAAGGCCCATATCGGTCATACCCAATACCATATCAACCAGGTATTTCGGGGATTATGATCCAAAGAAGAGGGTGGCACACGAAAAGCCTGTCATAGGCCTTGCGGGAAGGATCTGTCCCGAAAAGGACTGGATGGGGGCATGCGGCTTTATCGATGAGCTTGCTGCAAGCGGACTTGATTTCAGGGTTTCCATAGTCCTTTCCACCTTTGAGAAGGGTGATGACGATAAGGCAGCGGAGATCATAGAAAGACTTAAAAGGGCCGTAGGAGAGGACAATGTGGAGTCTCATCTCAACTACGATCAGCAGCAGATGTCGGATTTCTACTACGGAGTGGATATATTCCTCATGACAAGCTGCTTTGAATCCTTTGGAAAAGCCGCTGTGGAAGCCATGAGCAGGAAATGTGCCGTGGTGTCCACAGACGTGGGAGGACTTCCGGAGGTTGTGGGACTTCCCGGCAATCTGTATAGCAGACAGGATTTCCACAAGGGAGTGGCCTGTGTTAAAATGCTTGCAGAAAACCCTGAGGAGCTTGACAGACAGAGGGAGTACTTCTACAACAGATATCTGGAGAATTATACGGAAAAAAGATATATAGAAAGGCATGTGGAACTGTATGACGGGATTATATGAGGATCTTCTTGAAAAAAAAGAGAAACTGGCTTTGGTAGGATTGGGATATGTGGGAATGCCCATAGCCGTGGCCTTTTCAAAAAAGCTTGATGTCATCGGCTTTGATCTGAATTCCAGAAAGATAGAGCAGTACAAGGCGGGAGTCGATCCCACCTCTGAAGTAGGGGATGAGGAGATAGCCTCCTGCAGTGTATCCTTTACGGATGATGAGAAGAGACTTGGGGAAGCAGGATTCATCATAGTTGCGGTACCCACACCCATCAACCAGGATAAGACTCCGGATCTGGCACCGGTGGAAGGGGCAAGCCACATAGTCGGAAGGAATCTCAAAAAGGGAGCATATGTGGTATATGAATCCACCGTGTATCCCGGTGTTACCGAGGAGGTATGTATTCCCATACTGGAGCAGGAGTCCTCGATGAAATGCGGGAGGGACTTCAAGGTAGGCTATTCCCCCGAGAGGATAAATCCCGGCGATAAGGTCCACAGGCTCAACAATATCAAGAAGATAGTATCAGGATGCGACAGGGAGGCCCTCGAGGTCATCTCCTCCGTATATGAGCTGGTCATAGATGCGGGAGTCCACAGAGCTTCCTCCATTAAGGTGGCTGAGGCAGCCAAGGTGGTGGAGAATTCTCAGAGAGACATTAACATAGCCTTTATAAATGAGCTGGCCATGGCCTTTGACAGGATGGGAATAGATACCAATGAGGTCATAGATGCCATGGATACCAAGTGGAACGCCCTGGGCTTCAGACCCGGACTCGTAGGAGGACATTGCATAGGTGTGGATCCGTACTATTTCGTATACGAGGCGGAAAAGAAGGGATATCACAGCCAGATAGTGTCCTCGGGCAGGCGCGTCAATGATGATATGCCCACCTTTGTAGCTGAAAAGATCATCCATCAGCTGGTGCTCGCAGGAAAAAAGGTGAGAGAGGCGAGGATATTATTTCTTGGGATAACCTTCAAGGAGAATACTCCCGATGTCAGAAATTCAAAAATAACAGAAGTTGCGGATGCTCTGAAGCAGTACGGGCTGAGGCCGCGCTTTTGTGATCCCTATGCTGACAGGGAAGAGGTGTCAAGGTTCTACGGCTATGAGCTTGAGGATCCCGAAAACGTCAGGGATCTGGACTGCGTGGTCCTGGGAGTAGCCCACGATAAGTACAGGGCTCTGGGCTTTGAGGGCATATCCGGGATGTTTGATAAGGGCCTTCCTGCACAGGAAAGAGTCATCATAGATATCAAGGGTCTTCTTAACAGGGATGAGGTTGATGCAGCAGGATACGTATACTGGAGGCTCTAATCCCGTTAAGGGATTTCTGTCCTACTTTTATGGGAACTTCATAGTCCTTATTCTCGGCTTCATACAGACTCCGCTGATCACCAGGATCCTGCCTACGGATGAGTACGGCAGGACAGGGATGTTCGAAACAGCGGTATCCATCATATACATCTTTGCCATACTGGGTCTGGATCAGTCCTATATGAGATATTATTACGTTAAGGATATCGACCGGGTGGCACTTATCAAAAAGTGTCTTGCCCCTGCCCTTATCATCGTAACGGGCCTTTCGGGCCTTTATGTATTCTTCTCCGATGCCGTGAACGGCTTTCTCTTTGAGAGATCCGGATCAGGTGTTGTGATCCTGGTGGTGGCCTACACCTATATCTGTGTCTTTGAACGGTTTATCTTTCTTGACGTGAGGATGGACCAGAACGGTAAGCTCTATTCCAATATCAACATAATCGAGAAGGTTCTCTCCATCGTTACACTCATAGGAGCCTACTTCATCATAGGTGACGATTTCAGGATAGGTCTTCTGGCACTGGTGGTGCCCTGGGGCTGCACCACACTGTTCCTTGCCGTGAGATACCTGATAAAGCACAGGGACTACCGCAGGAGCCCCGACAGCTATGTCCCCACCTACAGGGAACTCATATCCTACGGACTGCCGCTCATAACCGTCCTCTTAATGGAATGGGCGCTGTCCTCCGCAGACAAGCTGGCTTTAAGGACCTTTTCGGACTTTAACGAGCTTGGCATATATAATTCTGCCATGAAGATAATAGTCCTCCTTTTGACCTTCAAGAATACCTTCATCGCATACTGGTCCCCGGTGGCCATGGAGAGGTTTGAGAAGGCTGAGATGGAGGAGAATAAGGACTTTTTCGGCAGGGTTTATGAGGCTGTGGTCTTTTTATGCGTACTGCTTTCGGTCTTTATGATACTTTTCAGAAAGGTGATAGTACTGCTTTTGGGCCCCGATTACCGTATGGCTGAGGCGGTCCTGCCCTTCCTTACACTGATGCCTGTATTTGCCATGATGTTTGAGGTTACGAACCAGAGCATCAAGTATACCAAGAAGGGTATCTATCTGAACATCGCCAGCATAGCGGCCATTATAGTGAATGTATCTGGAAATATAGCCCTCGTACCAAGGCTTGGCGGACTGGGAGCAGCCATCACCACCGGTGTTTCCTATATGGCATATTTCGCCATAGGGTCATATTTTGCGGAAAAATGTATAAGAATAGGCTATAATTACAGGAAAACGGCGATATATGCCCTGCTGCTCACGGCATTCTGCCTGGAGGCTTCATTTGTGAACAGTGTTCCGGCTGATACCCTGTCGGGCCTGATAATCTTATGTATCGCAGTTATTATGGACAGGAAGGTAATCGTCAGACTGGTTTCATATGCAAAGAACATCTTCAAAAAGTAAGATCATAACGATAGTTATAATATGCGCTGTCCTTGTCGCACTGAACATGGCAGTGTATTTTCGTGAGTTTACAAGGCATATAACCCTGAGGGGATATCTGCCGGGATGGCAGCTTTTGTATGAGCCTGACTATGCCATAGAGGGCATAGCCCAGGATACCCTGATCAGGGACATCATAAGAGACAGGACAGTGCTGGTGCCCAGGGAGGAGAGGCCTTATTCCGAATATCCCTACTACGGACACAGGTACAAGGAGGGAAACCTGTTTTCTTTTGAATATTACACGGAGAACAATTATCTGAGGTATTTCAGGGAATATGCAGGAGCCGTTATAGTTGATGAAAGCCTGCCGGATGTTTACGACATAAGCCGCAGAGGAGGCACCAGAGAGGGCTTTACCAACCTGGGACAGGGCTATGATATGCTAAGATACTCCTTCCTTGCCAATCATCATGTGGAGGAGGTCAACGATTGTTTTTATTATACCTTCCAGTATACGGTGGATCCCTACTACCAGCATGATGATATGCTGAATATAAACGTGGCTGCGGAAGGACTGGATGAGGCTGATACCCTTGTGGCTCTCTGGGATGACGGTGAGAACCTGTATCTCATGAGCGAGAGCTATTACAGGGAGCACGGCGGGGAGGTTTTCCATGAATGAGCTGAATTCTCTGATAGAAGCCTTATCCCGTGGTAACTGCATAAGACAGGTGCTTGTGATGACGGCCTTTTTCGTCACAGGCTATCTGTTCTGCATGGCATGCAGGGTGAAGAACAGGGAGAGGCTACTGTATGCCTATCCTGCAGGGCTTGCCCTCTTTGCCCTGTCCGGGTATCTGATGCTGTGCCTTGGCATACCCTTTGGCAGGATATCCGTTGTCACCGTGATGCTGCTCATCGCAGTGATATCTCTTGTCATATCTGTGAAAAAAGGGCTTTTGCTGCCTGCAGGCCATAAAAGGGAGGAAGAGAGAGTACCAAAAGGAGCGCCGGAAGGAACCATATCCCGTGAACTGATAAAAACATGCGTTGTTTTTGCGGCCTTCATACTGATATCCTTCATTTTGTGTCTTAATGTATTCAGGGTCGCCGTGGATAATGACTCTTTCTATTTCTTTTCCGTATTTCCCAATGCCATAGTCAGCGAAGGCAGGTATGCGGCGAATTTTGACTCCCTTTTAACGGATGCGGCCCCTATCGGCAGCATAGTGTTTACACTGCCGTATCTCTTCGGATTCTCGGAAACCTTCGGCATCATGTATATGACTGACCTTTGCATGCTGCTGGTATTCACCTGTCTGAACTATTCCTGCCTTGAAAAGCAGATGGATAAAAAGGGCGCCCTGGTATCATGCATCGGCATAACCCTGTTCCTTGCCACATCCTCTGCGTATCTTACCAGCGCAAAATGGGTGATGGCAGGGGTATATTTCATGTCATATTACTTCTTTACTCTTGCCATAGGCTATGAGATATCACACATGGAGAAGGGAATAAGACCCTACGCTCTGATGACTCTTTTTATCATGATGACAGCCATGCTGAGGCACGAAGGCTTTATCATGGTATTGGTGCTGATCCTGTCCTTCTCAGCTCTTAAAGGCTTTGGCGGCAGAGAGCTTCTTGCATTTTGCGTGATCCCCGTGATCCTGGAAGCCGTACTGTATTACATAAGGATCTTTGCGATATTGAAGATAGATCCTCTGTATGCCTTCCTTACAAGGGAAAAAGCGTGCGTTATGATAGCTGCCGGCATAGCCGTGGCGATCTGGGTCACGCTGCCAAGAAACAGGCTTCCCGGGCTTTTCGGAAAAAGCTTTGTCATAGTACTGCCTCTGGGGCTTCTGTTACTTAATCTCATGATCCTGATCCTTCGGCATGAGAGATTTCTGACCAATCTGTACATGTTTTATTTCAATATAAGGACCAGAGCCGGCTGGGGACTTTTCGGCTACGAGGCTTTCCTGCTTTTCATCATCCTTCTGATCAAAGCTTTCATAAAGAAGGAGGGATGGCTGACCTTCTTTGACAGCCTCATGATCTCATATGTTCTTGCGGTGCTCATAGTGTGCTACGGAAGAGGAGATAACCTGAGGCAGGGTATAGGTGATTCGGGAAACAGAGTATTGCTGACTGCGGTACCCATCATGGTCCTTTCCATGTCACAGCGTCTCCTGCTATGGAGGAAACCGGATGAATGATGATATCCGTTTGTATGTCCTTAATACGAAGCAATTGGATGATGAAGCCCTCTACATGAAGGCTTATTATTATGTCTCGGACAGCAGGCGCATAAGGACGGATAAATACCGGTTCAGAGCAGACAAAGCAAGATCTCTCGGGGTAGAGCTCCTTATCTCATACGGTCTCATGGAAAACGGTATATATCCGGAGCCCTCGGGTTACAGGTTTTCCTATACCGAGAAGGGAAAGCCGTACCTTACGGGGGTGGGAGAACTGTATTTTAATGCATCCCATTCCGGTATATACACGGTCTGTGCCTTCTCCCGCAGCGAGATAGGCTGCGATATCCAGGAGCATGACGTAAAGTTCCACGGACTTGATGTGGCCAGAAGATTCTTTACAAATGAGGAATACGAAGAACTTAAGGTACTTGAGCCTGAAAAAGCCATGCGGCGCTTCATACATATGTGGTGTATTCATGAAAGCTATGGGAAATATACGGGAGAAGGCTTTACTGACAGGCATGATAAGGGATTTGGAGAAGGGGTCAGATTCTATACCGCAGACGTGGATGAAGGCTACGAATGCGTCATATGCACAAAGGGAGAGGGGGAGCATACGATACTGCCGGCTGAGAATGTGATATCGGTGGACCCGGCGGCCTTTCTTTCCAAAATTACGTAACAAAAGTTCTGATATTCACCCCTGCCTGCGAATAAAAACGAGTACTTTTGTAAAACCATGAAGCAAATGGGACATGGAAACGGATCTCATGAGGGATTTAAACGGAAAAAATGATCGGTAAAATAATAATAACAACCCCATCAGTTGTTGCTGCAGCGTTTTTAATAGATGTTATTGTTGGTGATCCGGTGGTGCTGCCACACCCTGTGAGGCTGATAGGAAAACTCATATTATTTTTGGAACACATACTATATATTGATCATGATGAGGAAAAACAATTCAGGAGAGGGATCTGTCTCACCCTCACGGTCATCATCACTTCAATGGTGACTACAGCACTGTTATTATTTGCAGCTTTCAGTATAAATTTCTGGCTGGGAACAATATTACGGGTGATATTATGCACCTACTGCATCGCAGCCTGCGATCTGAAAAGGTCAGCCATGAAAGTATACCGTGCATGCAAAGATAACGATATCGATCTGGCCAGATCCATGGTGTCCCGGATCGTAGGCAGGGACACGGATAAACTGAATATGGAGGGTGTTATTAAAGCGGCTGTGGAGAGTGTGGCGGAGAGTACCTGTGACGGGGTGATAGCACCTGTGATTTATATGCTGCTTTTTGGCGCCACGGGTGGAATAACATATAAGGCGATCAATACTCTGGATTCCATGACAGGTTATCATAACGATAGATACGAATACTTCGGGAAGGCCTCTGCGATAACGGATGATATAGCCAATTTTATACCATCCAGGGTCAGTGCGGTGTTGATCATCATCTCTTCCGCCATACTACATCTTGATTTTCGCAATGCTGTTATCATATGGAAAAGAGACAGGCGCAATCATAAGAGCCCGAATTCGGCCCAAACGGAGAGTGCAATTTCAGGTGCATTGGATATCCGGCTGGGAGGACCCGCTTTTTATTTTGGAAAAGCGGAAAATAAACCTTTTATCGGAGACGAAAAAAGAACTATATGTTGTGATGACATTTTAATTTCATGCCGTATAATGTATTTTGCAGCAATTCTTGCAATAATACCAGGTATCTTATTCTTGCCGTATGCTATATACTATTTACTATGAAAAGTAAGAGATTATACGTTATTGATATCATCAAAGCCATAGCATGCATAATGATATTCTTATATCATTGCAATACCTTCCTCCCGGGGGAGTGGAGATTTCTCACATACACCGGACAGGATCTTGGTAACAACCTTTTCTTTATGGTCAGCGGTTTTACTCTGATGCCCTCAGTGGCTTCTGCGACCCTTAAGGACTTTCCGAAGTGGTATTACAGGAGGCTTATAAGGGTTGTGCCCATAACGGCAGTTTCTTATATAGCCTGCTACATCACCGGATACTTCACCTTTAAGGATCCGGCCCAGCTTTTTGCGGTTTTTGTCTATCCGACCCTATACTGGTTCGTGACTGCCATCCTGATCTTTTATATCATTATCTTCTTTATTGGAAAGCTTTCAAACCGGACTGTGAACATCATCCTCTGTATCGCTCTTTTCATATTATATGTATGCCTTTTCGGCAGACAGACCAGACTGTATGTCATAGGTCTCCTTTCCATGCTGATGGGATATATGCTGAGGGAGGCACTTACGGAAGGCGGTGAGGACAGACCGAGGAGCATTTTGTATATACCGGGCATAGTATCGGGACTTATCATTTTCGCCATAGGCAGGCATTTGGACAATATCGGAGCGGCTACGCCGGGACAGGCCTTTCTTACCGGCTTTGGAGTCCTCAGCGCAGGGATCTTCGCTCTTATATTCGGCTATGGCTTTAAGGGAGATATAAAGGGAGGTTCTGTCATCAGATTCATAGGGGATATGGCCCTTCCCCTTTACATTGTGCAATGCTACAAGACCGGATTCATAGGGTATTACATAGGGCTGAACATAGATTTCCCCATGTCATTTCCGGTAAATTTTGTTGTGGTCTGGGGACTTGCCCTTATCCTGTATCTGTACGGAAAAGCCGTATCGCGCCTGCTTACGTTGCAAAGAAAGGATAATGTGGTATGATAATGGCGTTTGTTCAAAAACGCTGATGGAGGATATTATGGAAAAGATCAAGGCTTTTATGAAAAAGAAGGATATAGAGATATCCCTTAAACGATACGGAGTAGATGCTCTGGGTGCCATGGCTCAGGGTCTGTTCTGTTCCCTGCTCATAGGTACCATACTGAATGCTGCGGGAACTCAGTTTCACTGGAGTATCTTCACAAGGACCGTTGCTACCATAGCCGGTACCGACTACACCCTGGGAGGACTTGCATCCGCCATGAGCGGACCTGCCATGGCTCTAGCGATAGGCTACGCACTTAAATGTCCGCCTCTGGTGCTTTTCTCCATGGTATCCGTAGGCTTTGCCTCCAATGCCCTGGGAGGGGCAGGGGGACCTTTGGCAGTGTATTTTGTGGCTGTCATCGCTGCAGAGTGCGGTAAAGCTGTTTCCAAGGAAACAAAGATAGATATACTGGTGACACCCCTTGTGACCATCGTAGCAGGCATACTGGTTTCCATGCTTATAGCTCCGCCTATAGGAGCGGCTGCCATGTGGCTTGGAAATATCATAATGTGGGCTACTGAGCTGCAGCCCTTCTTCATGGGCATACTGGTATCCGTATTCATGGGTATGATACTGACCCTTCCCATATCATCGGCAGCTATCTGTGCCGCACTTGGACTGGTGGGGCTTGCCGGAGGAGCGGCCGTCGCCGGATGCTGTGCTCAGATGGTGGGGTTTGCCGTCATATCCTTTAAGGAAAACCGCTGGGGCGGACTTGTATCCCAGGGACTGGGAACCTCCATGCTCCAGATGGGTAATATAGTAAAGAATCCCAGGATCTGGATCGCACCTACCCTTGCTTCCGCAGTGACGGGGCCTATAGCGACCTGCATATTCAGGATGCAGATGAACGGTGCTCCCATATCCTCAGGCATGGGAACCTGCGGCATGGTAGGGCCTCTGGGCGTATACACGGGATGGATAAATGATGTGGCATCAGGTGCCAAAGCCGGGATCTCTGGAATGGACTGGCTGGGCCTCCTCCTGATCTGCATAGTACTGCCTGCCGTATTCTCCCTTATCTTTGACATGATCATGAGGAAGATCGGCTGGGTGAAGGACGGAGACATGAAGCTGAGTGAATAAATAAG
>CAMOIV010000005.1 GCA_946616305.1 uncultured Lachnospiraceae bacterium
ATCTTTATAAGTCATGATACGGTAAGCGGTGCTTTATGCACCGCTTATTTTATTAAGCAGCAGGGAGAATAAGGGATTATGAGACTGGACAAATATCTTAAGGTTTCGCGTCTGATAAAAAGACGCACCATAGCAAACGAAGCCTGTGATGCCGGCAGGGTCATGGTGAACGACAGGGTTGCGAAAGCAGGTACGGATATCAAAGAGGGAGATACCATCGCCATATCCTTCGGAGACAAGACTGTCAGGGTCAGAGTGGTCTCCGTAGCTGAAACCGTGCGCAAAGAAGAGGCTGCACAAATGTACGAATACTTGCAATAAACGGGATATTATGTTAATCTGATTCTATCTTTTCCTTAAAAATGAAGGGCTGAAGGGCAATGGGAAACGAAAGAGTCAGAATAAAAAAGAGCAAAGCAGCCATGTACAGGACCATCAGGCATAATAAGCCTGCTGTTTTTGCTATTCTGATAATCGTTCTGCTTTTGCTAGTGGTCATCAGTGTAGACGGAAAAAGCCTCAGCGAAAAGAACAAGTCTTTACTGGAGCAGAAGAGTGTCCTGGAGGAACAGCTGAAGCAGGAGGAGCAGCGCACAAAGGATCTGGAAGAGTTCGAAAAATATACCAAAACGAAAAAGTATGCCGAGGAAATGGCAAAAAAGAAGCTGGGTCTGGTGCATGAAAACGAGATAATATTCAGAACGGATGACGGTAAGTGAGATCAAAAAGCTTGTAAAAGACTATATCAAAGAACATGCCATGATATGCAAAGGGCAGACCGTAGGCGTGGCTGTTTCGGGAGGTGCAGACAGTATGTGCCTTCTTTTTTTGCTGCATGAATTGAAAGAAGAGATGGATTTTGACATAAAGGCGGTTCATGTAGAGCATGGTATCAGAGGGGAGGAATCAGTCCTTGATATGGAATATGTCAGGGAAACCTGTCTGGCATGGGATATACCTCTTGAGATACACAGGATCGATGTTCCTGCCGTTTCGAAGGAAACGGGGACAAGTGTGGAGGAAGCGGCCAGAAACGAAAGATACAGGATCTTTACGGACACTGAAGCAGACCGGATAGCACTGGCCCACCATAAGGATGATATCGCGGAAACAGTGATATACAACCTCATCCGGGGCAGCGGGGTAAACGGGCTTAAGGGTATAGATCCCGTAAGAGGCCGTTATATCAGACCTTTGCTGTGTCTTACAAGAGAAGATACGGAAAAGGTCTGTAGGGAAAACGATATCCGGTATCGTACGGACAGTACCAACGAAGACACGGACATACCAAGGAACAGGATAAGGCATAAGATCTTGCCCGAACTGATGGAGATAAATGACAGGGCCGTAGACCATATCGTGGATACTTCTTCGGACATCCGTATGATCTCGGGACATATCCATAATGAGACCGGAAAGGCAAAGGAGAGCTGTCTCTCCTATACCAATGGCAGGTATGAACTGGACATAGAGAAATTGGACAGGCTGGATCAGGCCTTACGATCTGCACTGATAAAGGATACCCTGATATTGGCTGCCGGCAGGGCCAGAGATATCGGCAGACGACATATAGATGCGGTTTTGGATCTGATGTGCGGCCAGTCCGGAAGGCATGTGGACCTTATATACGGCATAAAAGCCGCGAGACAATTTGGCAAACTTGTGATCTTCGGCCCGGGAAAATATGAGCCGGATGGAGGATCAGCCCTGCCGGATGGCCCTCCTCATATAGAGTTTACGGTTCTGGATATGGCAAAGACTGATATGGAGGACATATCAAAGGGCAATAACTACACTAAATTCATAGATTATGCTACAATAGGCGGTACTTACGACCTTGCGATAAGACACAGACAGAGCGGAGATCATATATCCATTAAAGGCGGCAGCAAGAAGATAAAGGATCTTATGATCGAAGAGAAGGTCCCCCCCGATATGCGGGATGCTCTGTATCTGGTCACGTTGGGAAGCGAAGTAGTCTGGATGATCGATACCGGCAGGATAGGAGAAAGGTTCAAGGTCACCGAGGGAACAAAACAGGTTTTGAAAATGGAGATAAAAAATGGCTGAGAAGATCACAACAATAATTTCGGAAGAAGAGATCGATCGTAAGATAAGAGAGCTGGGGAAACAGATCAGCGAGGATTTTAAGGGTCAGGAGGTTACCCTCATATGCATCCTTAAGGGAGCAGCCACCTTTGCCTGCGATCTGGCAAAAAGGATAGAATGCCCCGTTACCATGGAATATATGCGTTGTTCCAGCTACGGCAATGAAACGGAAAGCTCCGGAGTCGTCAAGATAACGCTGGATCTTGATGAGCCCATACGTAATAAAAACATACTTGTGGTAGAGGACATCATAGATACGGGACGCAGCATGGCATATCTCATGGAGATCCTTAAGCAGCGAGGACCCGCCCAGCTTAAGCTTTGCGCTCTGCTGGATAAGCCCGACAGGAGAGTAGCCGATGTGGATATCGACTATACCGGATTCGTGATACCGGATAAGTTTATCGTAGGCTACGGCCTCGATTATGCACAGAAATACAGGAATCTGCCATTTATAGGCGTCGTTGACACGGGGGTATAGCATTGAGAAATTCCAACAGAGGTTTAGGTATATATTTCCTGATCGTGGCAGCGGTGCTGCTTTTGATCTCCTTCATGTCCTCAGGTCTGAAGGTAAGGGATCCGTATAATTACAGGACCTTTTTAGATGACCTGGAAGCAAAAAGGGTGAAGGGCGTATTGGTGTCTCCCTACGCGGAAACTCCAACGGGCGAGGTGACCGTAACGTTGAGCAACAGCGAGACGCATACCATATATGTTGCCGATATCACGGAAACGGAAAAGGAATTAAAGGAGCTTTTTCCCGGATTCGAGGAGGAAGCCGTCAAAAGAGAGAATCCCATCATAGTATACGGATTGCCCATACTGCTCACAGTGGTGGCTGTGATGGTGATCATGGCCATGATGAACTCCCAGAATGCGGGAGGTGCCGGAGGCGGCCGGATGATGAATTTCGGCAAGAGCAGAGCAAAGATGGTAGCTCCGGGGCAGACAAGCATCACCTTTAAGGATGTGGCCGGACTGGCGGAGGAGAAGGAGGATCTGGAGGAAATAGTGGATTTCCTTAAGGATCCCGGAAAGTATACCGAAGTGGGAGCGAGGATCCCCAAGGGTGTTATACTGGTAGGCTCCCCCGGAACAGGTAAAACACTTCTCGCAAAGGCGGTTGCCGGAGAAGCAGGGGTTCCCTTCTTTTCCATATCCGGTTCCGATTTCGTGGAGATGTTCGTAGGTGTAGGTGCGTCAAGAGTCAGAGACCTTTTTGAAGAGGCAAAGAAAAACTCACCCTGTATAGTGTTCATAGATGAGATAGATGCTGTGGCAAGGCGCAGAGGTACAGGCCTTGGCGGCGGACATGATGAGAGAGAGCAGACTCTTAATCAGCTGCTGGTAGAGATGGACGGATTCGGAGTAAATGAAGGCATAATCGTCATGGCTGCAACGAACAGGGTAGATATCCTGGACCCCGCCATCATGAGACCCGGAAGATTTGACAGAAAGATCGGGGTGGGAACACCGGATGTAAAGGGAAGAGAGGATATCCTGAAGGTTCATGCCAAGAACAAGCCGCTGGGAGATGATGTGGATCTGACCCAGATAGCCCAGACAACGGCGGGCTTTACGGGAGCGGACCTGGAAAACCTGCTGAACGAAGCCGCGATAAAGGCGGCCAAAGGTGACAAATCCTATATCACCCAGGAGGATATAAAGTCCGCATTTATCAAGGTCGGCATAGGAAATGAGAAGAGAAGCAAGGTCATATCGGATGAGGAAAAGAAGATAACGGCATACCACGAGGCGGGACATGCGATCCTGTTTCATGTACTTCCCGGAGTCGGGCCTGTATACAGCATCTCCATCATACCCACGGGAATGGGAGCAGCAGGATATACCATGCCTCTTCCCGAAAAGGATGAGATGTTCAGGACCAAATCAAAAATGCTCAACGAGATCGTTGTTGATCTGGGAGGCAGGGTGGCTGAGGAGCTTATCTTCGGACCCGACGATGTGACTACCGGAGCATCCGCTGATTTCAAACAGGCTACAAAAATGGCCAGAAGAATGGTGACCACCTATGGCATGAGTGACAAGATCGGAGTCGTGAGCTTCAATGAGGATGATGACCAGGTATTCATCGGTCGGGATCTGGCTCACGGAAGGAGCATGTCGGAGGAAACCTTACGAGAGATAGATATCGAAGTGAAGACCATCGTGGAGGATTGTCACGAAAGAGCCAGAGCACTTATAAAGGAGCATATGGACATACTTGAAAAGACCGCTAAACTGCTCCTTGAAAAGGAAAAGATCAGCATGGATGAGTTCAATTCCCTGTGGGAGGCAGAGCCCGTCTGACAAACATGCACAAAAAACGATCATAAAGTTTGTAAAGATTGTATATTTTGTGCATTGTTGACATATCCTTGCAGTGCTATATTATAGGCGTACCCCCCAATACATGATACCGTCCGTTCAGGGCGGTACCCCATAAGAAAGAAATACCTTCTCCTGAAATGGCTGATCGCGATCGGCCATTTCTACTTTTAAAAAAGTTCTTGACAAGAAATCCCCCAGGGTGTATTTTTTATTTCACTTTCAGATTATCTTTTCACGTTTCAGTGACAGATCCAATCATTAAAAGGACAGGTAGCAATGAAGGAATATCTATATCTTTTCATGCTGTTTGCCTGCGCCATGACGGACATTGTAACATATCGGATAAAGAACGTATTTCTGGCCCTTCCTTTAGGCATACTTCTCATTTGTGACCCGTCTTCGCAAAATCTTCGCGACATGCTATTGATATTTATCCTCTTTATCCCCTTTTACTGTCTGGGTATGGTCAAGGCCGGCGATATAAAACTCTTAATGGCCGCAACGGCCTTCATCGGAACAGCCTCTCTCATAGAGACAGCCGTTTATACGGTACTTATCTCCGTCATCTCGATCATGGCATTGAGTATCAGAAATCAAACCCCCGTTCTACAGACGAAAATACCTTTCGCATTCTCATTTTTCATGGGATCATTTCCGTTTTTTATCTGAAAAGGAGTGAATATGGGATCAAATGACAGAGCCAATATGGCAGTGATCTTTTCCCAGAGCGACTATCTGCTGGGATTCATGAATTACATATATGACAGCAAAACAGGCTTTTCCTGCTTCGGTTTTACAAGCAATGACAAGCTGATGGGATTTGCCAAAGAACATGGCATATCTTTACTGCTGTCGGATAAGGAGAGCTATGAAACAGGTGCAAAACAGATCAAGTCCGAGATCACGGTAGTTCTGGCAGACAGGGCGGAGATGGAAACATGCAAGGATGCATATGTGGTAGACATCCTGCAGCCTGTGGATGAGATCTTAAGAGAAGTCCTTTCCATAGCCTCCATGTCTGATATAAAGGTCTCCTCCGTGACTTCGGGAAACGACGGGATGGTCCATACGGTTTATTCCCCTGTAAACAGATGTCTGAAAACCACTCTCGCCATGACCTTTGCCCAGATATTATCCGAGAGAGAAGACACCATATACATAAATTTCGAGGCGGATTCGGGTTTTTCTTCCCTTTTCATGGAAACCTACGACGGGGACCTTTCGGATCTGATGTTTTATCTGAGGGACGACGGCAAGGACAGGTTCGGCTTAAGACTTCAGAGCATAGTGAGAGAAAGCAGAGGTGTTAGGTACATACCGCCGGTCTCGGTGCCGGGAGATCTGGCCCAGATCGGAGCGGAGGAAGTGACAGAGCTTCTGCTTTGCATAAAGAGCATGGGATACAGAAATATAGTGATGGATCTGGGAACCTATATGGAGGGCTTTGAAAAGATACTTGAGGCTTCAGACAGGATATACACTCCCGTAAGACGGGACAGTATGTCACAGGCAAAACTCTCATATATGGATTCATATCTGCACTTTACGGGACATGCAGCCTTGGCGGAGAGAATGGAGCTTTTGGAACTCCCTTATTTCAAGGATATACCGTCAGTGGCGGGAGATCTTAAGAGCACGGAGCTTGGAAAGTATGCAAGAGATCTGCTGGAGAGAGAACAATGAAGGAAGAAAACACGGAAGTATTATCAAAGCTGAGAGAGGATGTTATCTCCAGGATAGATATGTCAAGGGATGTATCCGATGAGGAGATACGGTCCATCATAAAGGAAGAGATCTCGGCACTGAAAAAGAAGACCTGCATAGGACTGAATGAGAGAGAAGAGTATTTCAGGATCCTTTTCAACGAGGTCAGGAGACTGGGGATACTGGAGGAACTCATAGCCGATAATTCGGTGACGGAGATCATGGTGAACGGCACAGATGAGATATTCATAGAAAAGAACGGCAGTGTATCCAAATGGGATAAGCACTTTGCCTCCGTGGATAAGTTAAGAGCAGTCATACAGCAGATAGTGGCTAAAAACAACAGAGTCGTAAACGAAGCTTCTCCCATAGTGGATGCCCGACTTGAAAACGGTGCGAGAGTAAATGTGGTAATGGCTCCCGTGGCCATAAACGGGCCCATCCTTACCATCAGGAGGTTTCCGGATGATCCCATAAGGATGAAGGATCTGATCTATTTCGGGTCCATAACCTCCGAGGCAGCTGATTATCTTAAAAATCTTGTAGCATCCGGCTACAACATATTTGTCTCGGGGGGAACCGGCTCCGGTAAAACCACCTTTCTGAACGCATTATCCGAATTTATTCCCCCTGACGAACGCATAATCACCATAGAGGATTCCGCAGAGCTGCAGATAAAGGGAATAGACAATCTGGTAAGACTTGAGACCAGAAATGCCAATGTGGAAGGCCTTAAGGAGATAACCATAAGGGACCTTATCAAAACCTCCCTGAGAATGCGCCCGGACCGTATCATCGTGGGGGAGATCAGGGACGGAGCGGCGCTGGATTTTCTGTCGGCAGCGAATACGGGGCATGACGGCTCTCTATGTACGGGACATGCCAACAGTGCGAAGGACATGTTATCCAGGATCGAGACCATGGTACTTATGGGGATGGACCTGCCCCTCCCCGCCATACGCAGACAGATGGCTTCGGCCATAGATATCATAATCCACCTTGGAAGGCTCAGGGATAAAAGCCGGAAGGTGCTGGAGATATCGGAAATGTCAGGCCTTGAGAGGGGCGAATTCGTGCTGAATCCCATATACAGATTTATAGAGGAAGGAGAAACAAAAAGTGGACTCATTAAAGGACATCTCAAAAAAACGGGAAAGCTTGAATTTGTTGAAAAACTCAGGCGAAAAGGTCTTTATGATAAGGATCTTGTTTGAATGGCTGGCTATAAGCGGTGCCGCAGCATACATCTTTTATCAAAGTATGATCCCCTTTTTCATCCTGCTGCCGGGTATCGCAGTATACGGAAGGTACCGCCTTGATCAGGAAAGAAGGGCTAAAAAGAGCCTGCTTGCCCTGCAGTTTCGTGAAAGCATCCTGTCCGTCAGTACGGCTCTGAATGCCGGATATTCCGTTGAGAACTCATTTATTGAAGCATATTACGACATGAAGAACATGTACGGCGAAGATGCACTGATCACATCCAGGTATCGCCGGATGGTGATGAAGCTTCGGGATAATGAACCAATAGAGTACATAATCAAGGATTTTGCCATGGAATCGGATATAGAGGATATATACGATTTTGCCAGTGTATTTGACGCTGCGAAAAAGGTGGGCGGAGACATGACTAAGATCATTAAGCGGGCAGCATCCAATATAAGTGAGAAGATAGATGTGAAAAGGGAGATCGCTACATCCGTCAGTGCCAAAAGGTATGAGATAAGAGTGATGGAGATAGTACCCTTCGGAATACTTGCTTATCTGCAGCTGACCTCCGGTGAATTCATATCCGTCCTGTATCACAACGTGACGGGAGCAGCCCTCATGACCGGGGCACTTACGGTTTACACTGCGGGATTCATAATGGCGGAAAAGATACTGGATATCGAGGTGTAGGTCATGAAGCTGTTTTATCTGCTGGCAGAAAAGATACTTATATTCCTGCCGCCTAAGGAAACGGAATATGTAAGAGAAAAACAGATGCTGATGCATCCCGGTGAATCGGGATCCAAGGTAACAAGGGAATACTATATAAAAAAGCTTGGAGACGCCATGCTCATCGCTGTGGTCGGAGTGATCCTGTCGGTGTGCATCCTGATCGCCGACTGGAACAACAGACAGGCAATGCTTGGAAGCTCCATTCCCAGAAACGGATACGGAGAAGGGGACAGAAGAGTACGGGTCAATGTATACACCGATGGGGAGATATATGAAAAGGACAAGGTCATCACGGTGGAGGAGAGACAGTTCTCTCAAAAGGAAACGGAAAAGGTGTTCCGTGAGACCAGAGAATGGATAGATCGGACCGTGCCCGGAAAAAACGCTTCCCTGGATCATGTGGTATACGATCTGGTTTTCCCGGAAGCCGCCGTGGATTATCCCGTAAACATAGAATGGATGACGGATAATTATGATGTACTGGACACAAACGGGAAGATACAGGAGGATTTTGAGGACGAAAAGGGGGAGAAGGTGAGGATCAGTGCAACATTGAGCTATGGAGCCAGGGAGGAAGTATACGAATTCTATGCATTGGTTTTCCCCAGATACAGAGAAGAAAAGGAGCAGCTGACCCATGATATCGACCGGATGATAGATACATACGCAAAGGCAAGTATAAGCAGCAATGAGCAGCCACTGCCGGAAAACGTGAACGGGAGAAGTCTATCCTATGAGGAGGCTCTGCCCATGACCTGGCTGTACATCCTCTCCTGCGGGATCCTCTCCTCCGTTATCGTATACATGGGCAGGGACAGGGAGCTTAAAAAGAAGGTGGAAAAAAGGGAGAGAGAAATGCTCCTGGATTATCCGGAGATAGTAAGCAAGCTTACTCTGCTTATAAGCGCGGGACTTACGCTGAGGGCGGCCTTCGAGAGAGTGGCCTGTGATCATGCCGTCTGTTCCCATAAACGGAGGTCCTATGCCATGGAGGAGATGATGATAACCGTCCACAGGATGAGAAGCGGAATAAGTGAATATGAAGCATATCTGGACTTCGGTAAGAGATGCGCGGTAAAGAGATATACAAAGCTTGGGGCATTGTTCTCCCAGAATATAAAAAAGGGAAGCGCAGGACTGCTTCAGGAACTTGAAAGAGAGGTACAGGATGCTTTTGAAGAGAGAAAAGCCAATGCCAGAAGAGTGGGAGAGGAAGCAAGCACGAGGCTTCTGCTCCCCATGGTAATGATGCTCTCGGTGGTGATGATAGTGGTCATCGTGCCGGCTTTCATGTCTTTTTCCCTATAGATAGGGCATAGAGCGCCCGGGCGCTTATGCATATATGTGATATCCGGGTTTCACCGGGGTATCCGTAATAATTGAAAGAAAGGAGGGATGTCTATGCTGATGAGGTTTCTCAAAGAAGAGGACGGTATCGGAACAGTGGAGATGATACTGATCCTCGTGGTTCTTATCGGGCTTGTGCTCATCTTTAAATCTCAACTCACCGATCTGGTGAACAGTATTTTCAAGACAATCAACAAAAAGGCGGGACAGGTATAAGTAACGCCGGGAGGGAATAAATGAAATACAGGGGAACTATCACTGTTTATTTAAGCCTGATACTGACCATCATACTGTCAGTCATTATGGGTATGACGGAAAGTGCCGCATATGCAGCAGCAAGGATGAAATGTGAACTTGCGACAGACTTGGCTTTAGAATCGGCATTTGCGGAATACAACAGAGAGCTTCTTAACAGGTACGACCTGTATTTCATTGATACCTCCTACGGAAGCAAAACGCCGTCGGTTGAGCAGCTTAAGGAGCACATTAAGGATTATGTCAGTTATAACATCGACCCCTCAAAGGGAACTCTGAGCCTTATACAACCGGCGGACTTCACTGCCCTGAGACAGGATGAACTGGAGATAGTTGAGATATCCTATGCATCGGATGCTGCAGGAAGAGTGTTCAAAAGACAGGCAATACAGGCGCTGGAAGACATGTATGGGATAAATGCCGCCAGATCCCTTGCATCCAAAGCTGGAAGCCGGGTATCGGAATATGAAAACAGCGGCATTGAGAGGGAAAACCCGGATGAAAAGAGAATGGAGATCGAGGAGAGGCTAAACGGCCTTGACTATAAGATAGACGAAAATCCGGCGAGAAATGCCTTTGATGACCGTCCGGGTATACTGGAGCATGTCATGAGAACGGATCATCTGTCAGATAAAACCATAAACATCGGCGAATACATCTCTCACAGGCAGACCATAAAAGGCACGGGGCTGCACGGAGGGCAGACGGATACGGAGAGCACGCTTTCCGAGCTGATGTTTGATGAATATCTTTTGGAGAAGTGCACGTCCTATACGGATGGCCCCAGAGACTTAAGTGCTGACTACGAGCTGGAGTATATCCTGCACGGAAGGAGCTCGGACAAGGCAAATCTGAGAGAGACGGTGGAGAGACTGCTGCTGCTCAGATACGGAGCAGATGCGGCATATATATTTACGGATCCGGGAAAGAAGGATGCGGTGGAAGCAGTAGCTCTGGTCATAACGGCGATCCTTATGGTACCTGACGCGGCAGAGCCCCTGACGGATCTGATACTGCTGGCATGGGCATACGGAGAGAGCGTATCCGACGTGGTAAGGCTCATGGCAGGAGAAAGAGTTCCCCTGACAAAAACAGATGAGGACTGGAAGATGCCTCTATGGGGACTGCTGTCCATAAAAACCTCGGCCAGACCAACGGGTCAGATCGGTACAGGCTTCTCGTATGAAGATTATCTCAGGGTTTTCCTGTTTTTTCAGAATAAGACCGAGAAGTGCATGAGAGCCATGGACGTGGTGGAAATGAACATGCGGCTTACAGAAGGGAATCAGGGTTTCAGGATGGACGGCCTGGTGGAATATGTATCCGTGGCAGCGGCCATGACCTGCAGAGGAAAATACAGGCTGACCATAGACCGGAAAATGAGTTATCTGAGTGATCACTAAAGGAAAGGCAAAGGTAATGTTTCGAAAAAGAGGCTTCTTTCGGGGAGTTCACTATAACCCCAAGAATAAAGCAAAAAATATGTGTGAAAAAAAGGTGCAAAAAACAAACATGTCTCTCTACCCACTCCGGAGGAAGTCTCTTTTTGGGAGCATTACCGTGGAAACTGCCCTCATCCTGCCTATCTTCCTCTTTGCCATGCTTTCCGTCATGTTTCTTACGGATGCCATAAGAGAATCCTCAAAAAAGCTGGCCCTGCTGTCAGAGAGAGCCTATAAGGCCGCAAAATATGCCTATCTCGGTAATGCCGTGGTAGACAGGACAGGCCTTGAGGATACACTGGACATCCTTAACGGGGGAGATGACATCATAGATCTGGTGGACAGGTACCGCATAGACGTTCCTTTCGACATCCTGGGGACATATGATCCCTATACCGTAGACAGGGTACGGATCAGGGCCTTTACAGGCTATGACAATCTAAAGGCCGGTCACAGCGCCACGGGGGATCCGGAGGAGATGGTATTCGTGACTGAGACCGGGTCGGTATATCACAGGTCCTTAGGCTGTTCACATCTGAATCTCAATATCAGGAGCGTACCATTTGGCGAACTGAAAAAAGAGAGGGCAAACGACGGGTCAAAATACTATGCCTGTGAGCATTGCGCAAGAAACAGGGGAGACCCTGCAGTGGCTTATATTACGGATGACGGTAACAGATACCATACCACTTTAGGGTGTCCGGACCTCAAAAGGACTCTCAGGGAGGTCCCCCTTAGTGATGTGTCCTTAAGACCCTGCAGTGAGTGCGGAGGAGGCTTATGATGATAAAACTGTTTTTACTGGGGTTTTCGATCACGGCGTGTGTATACGACCTGAAAAGCAGGCAGATACCGGTTTTGCTTTTTCTCATATTCGGGATCACAGGCATGGTGCTTTACCCCATCTACGGGACCAATACCTTTATTGACGAATTGTATGGTGTGATCATAGGAGTTGTTTTCATAGCCATATCATATATCTCCAAGGGGCAGCTGGGCATGGGAGACAGTCTTGCCATACTTATCACGGGTATATGCCAGGGAGGCACCAAAGTGGCATTTTCCTGTATATATGCCCTTTTTGCCGCAAGTATATTCTCACTGGGACTGATGATAATAAAGAGGTACAAGAAGGACCATACCATCCCCTTCATCCCCTTCCTGACGGCGGGCATAGTATTTCAGGAGATCATATCATGTCAGTGAAAAAAAGGCTTGCCGGATCATATACCATAGAAGCGGCCCTTATATTTCCCTTAATAATGACAGTCATAGTGTTTCTTATATACTGCTCCTTCTATCTGCACGACAGGGCAGTGATGCAATCCTGCGCCTATCAGGCTGCCCTTAAGGGAAGCATGGAAAGAAGATCCGATGAAGATATGGCAAGGGAGGCCAAAAGGGCAGCGGATTACAACATAGAAGGGCTGCTGCTTCGGACCGAGGGGCTTGAGACCAGGGTTGATGTTTCGGGCTCTTCGGTCACGGTAAGCTACAGCGGGTATCTTATGGTGCCGCAGAACATAGTGTTCATGAAGATAGCGGGGTTTGATGAGATAAAGGTTGAGGGCAGCAGCAGTGCATCGAAAAAGGATGCCATAGAGTTTATACGCATGTGCCGGGGAACCAAGAACCTTGCGGAAAATGTTGGAGGTGAATGATGGATATAACATATAAAAGGATGGGTCTGAAAACATATCTCGTGATCGGTAAGAATGATAATACGATATCCGGATTCCATGAAAAGATGATAACCAGGAACCGTATACCGTATCTTATAAGGATGATGCCGCAGAATATAGACGGCAGGACTTATTATTACTATGACATACAGGGCAGGGTTAACATGGAAACCCTGTATTCCGTGAGGACCATGAGTGCTTCCGAGGTTTCCTGTTTCCTTGAAAAGCTTTCCGCCATGCTTTCGGAGCTGCAAAGATATCTGCTTCTTCCGGGAGATATAATATTCGATCCGGCCAACATATGGTTCAGTCTCGATAACATGGAGCCGGGATTCATATATGTCCCGGAGAAAAGAGGAGATCATCAGGAAGGGGCCAGAGAGCTTGCGGAATATATAGCCCTGAGGGCAGACCCGGAGGACAGGGAGGCAGCGGGGATGGCCTATTCCTACCTTGAAAGTGTGGAAAGCGGCGATATCATACCTAAGGTGCGACAGGTGCGTAACGACCCTGACAACGGTATGGCGGGAGATGGGAAGGATGCACCGGATAATGGATTATCCGAGTTTATGACGGATGAGAGCTGGAAGCTTAAAGAGGGTGTGGACGAGGATATGCAGTCTCTCTTTAAAGAAGAAAGCCGGGGGTGGGACAAGGGCATAGGTCTGTTTGTGGGACTCGGGGTTTCCATAGCATTCTGTGTATTATATGTGGTATGGGTGATATGGCCGGATCTTTTTCCCCTTGCACTGACTGAGGATGAATACATGATATTCGGAGTATCGGTTGCAGTGGGGTTCGCCATAGTCCTGGTGCTATCCCTGATAAGGTATAACAGGTCTCTTGCGAAGAAGAGGGCCGAAGAGGGTGAGATAAAGGACAGGCTCATGGCTGAAAGAGAGGAGGACCCCGTTGACCGTATGGACTATATGGCCGGTGTGGAGGATGCGGATCCCTCTGATGAGAGGACCATGCTCCTGAGAAGAAAAGAGGAAGGTGCGGTCAATGATATGGTAACAGCATGCCCGTCTCTTACATCACAGGATGGCAGAAGGATAGTCATGAAGCACTTTCCCTTCATACTGGGTAAGATGAAGAACCGCGTGGATGAGATAATAGAGGCGGAGGGTATAAGCAGGCTCCATGCCATGATAAAGGAAACGGACGGAAAGTATTATCTGTCCGATCTGAATTCTCTGAACGGCACCTATCTCAACGGGGAAATGCTCATGACCAACTCGACGGCAGAGATATCAGATGGGGACGTGATATCTCTGGCCGATATTTCCTTTACTTTTCAAACGGGAAGAGGGTATCAAGTATACGCAGCTTTTTAAACTCGCCCTTTACCTGCATCTCTCCTGTCATAAATGCCCGCTGGAAGGTTTTGGCTCCGGCGGTTATGTCGATGAGCTTGTCTCTGTCTATACGGCACAGGGCATCGGGCTTATCTACGTTTCCGTAATGTACATCAAGAGTCTCTCCCTTAACTATGATCGCAAGGGGTGAATCTATCTCCTTGATCTTAATGGCAAAGGTGGCGGATATCGCAGGGTCCGGAGCGAAATGCTCCTTAAAATCCTTGATCAGCATATCTTCCACGGACATGCCCTGATTATCCATAAGGGTCTTGAAATGAGAGGCCAGCTCCCTTATATCCTCTTTCTGTGTCTGAACATACTTATCATCGGAAGCATATTTGGACAGCTGCTCCGACTCCTGAGGAGTAAGCTCTATCTGAGGTGCCGCGGAGACCTTCTGACGGACAGCCTGGTTGGAGGCAGGAAGTGAGATCATCTTCTGGGATATGGTACGATACATGTTCTCCGCCTTCTTTTCGATCAGCGTGGCATAAGCCTCATCCAGTTCAAAGGATACGGAATCCTGAACATAGCCGCAAAGACCCGAGCAGGGCTTTCCCCCGAGGATCTCCCAGGCCTGGGTAAGATACAGCTTGCCTTCTCTCTCCCCATATGTGGTGCTCATCACTATGGGACACATGTAGATCTGGGCGATGCGCTCCTTTGTGCCGTACAGCCACAGGTCATCCAGGAATTCGGTCATGAGACCGCCTATACCATGCCACTCCACTGTTGAAGCAAGGATGATGCCATCGCACTCATTTACCGTATTTGCAATGGTGGAAATATTCCTCTTCTCTTCATAGAGGTTGTAGCGGGTCACCTTAACATTGATGTCCTCTAAAACCGCCTGCATCCTGGTGATCACCGTGTTGGCAGGATCTCCTACTATACCTCTTCCGCCGTAGTAAATGTTTATCTTCATAAGTCCACTTCCTTTTTACAGACGGATGGAATCCGCAAGAGCCGCCAGTTCATCCTGGGAGGGCTGCTGGGGCTTCCAGCCTATCTTCTGATCATCATCCTTGTATCTTGGTATCAGATGGATGTGAAAATGGAATACCGTCTGTCCTGCTGTCTCGCCGTTATTCTGCACTATATTGTATCCGTCGGATCCAAGCTTCTCCGACAGATGCGATATCAGCTTTTTTGCCAGCACCGCCGCCTTTTGAAGCAGATCCTCGGGCATATCCGTTATATCCTTATAATGCTCCTTTGGCAGGATGAGGGCATGGCCTCTTGTTGCGGGAGAAACATCAAGGATAACGGTAAAGTCATCATCCTCATATATTATATTGGTATCGAAAACATGATTTGCCAGTTTGCAGAAAATACAATCATCCTTCATTTACTGATCCTCCTTGTCTTTTGTAAGAGCTGCTGCCTGATCACTGAAACGGCCCCTCTGCCACCTCTTCTATGACCCGGCAGATATTTGATACTGCATCATTCTCCGGGGCAGCTGCCATAGCCTCTGTATATCTGTCCTTATTGTCGTATACTTCCATCACGCTTTCAAGAAGAGTTTCGTTTGTAATATCCTCTTCTCTGAGGACTTTGCTGTAGCCCTCCTTTTCAAAGGCCTGTGCGTTTAGTATCTGATCGCCTCTTGATCCGGCTGTCCCCAAAGGTATGAGGACGTTGGGTTTGTTCAGGGCGAGTATCTCAAATATGGCATTGGATCCGGCCCTTGAGACGATCACATCGCAAAGGGCATAAAGATCCTTTAGCTCCTCGGAAATGTAATCATACTGCATGTATCCGGGTATATGATTCAACGTGGGATCCCCTTTTCCCTTGCCGCAAAGATGGATGACATTGAATCTGTCAGTAAGCAGATCTACAGCGGATCTGATGGCTTCGTTCACTTTTACGGCACCGGTGGATCCTCCTATGACCATGAGATACGGTTTGCCGTTATCAGGCATATTAACGAATCTCCTGGCCCGTTCCTTATCCCCCTGAAGAAGTGATGCTCTAATGGGTGAGCCGGTAAACACTCCCTTATCCTTCGGAAGCAGAGGAAGGGTTTCCTTGAAGGAACAGCAGATCCTTTTTGCCGCGCTGTATGACAGTTTATTTGCCAGACCCGGCGTCATATCCGATTCGTGACAGACTACGGGGATCTTAAGCCGGGATGCTGCCCTTACAACTGGAGGGGTAACGTACCCTCCCTTGGAGAATACTATATCGGGAGAAAGGACCTTTAATATGTGACAGGCCTCCGAAAAACCCTTGACCACCCGAAATGGATCCGTAAAGTTTTTAAGATCGAAGTATCTTCTAAGCTTGCCGGATGAGATCCCTATGTACCTTATGCCCTCCGCTTCGGTTATGGATCTTTCTATACCCTCATAGGAACCGATATAGGTGATCTCATAGTTCATGGACAAAAGGGTGGGTACGAGAGCCAGGTTGGGGTAGCAGTGTCCTGCGGTCCCTCCTCCGGTAAGCACTATTTTTTTTGCCATATGTCATCTGCTCCGTCTGCCGGTGTCATCATCGGTATACCGGTATGGTCGTTCGTTTTACAAATGCCCACCCGGCTGATAATCCATCGGTTTTATTGAAAACATTTCCGATTTATTATACCATACTATGTTGAGTTTATTAAAAACGTAATGCATAGCATATTATTGAAAGGAGATACATTATGGCAAAGGTCACATATGATTATTCCAAGGCCCTCAGGTTCGTCAGCAGTGAGGAAGTGGAGCTGATACGTCCTCAGGCAGAGGCAGCTAAGGAGCTGCTTACCTCAAAAAAGGGAGCAGGCAATGATTTCCTCGGCTGGCTCGACCTGCCCGTAGCATACGATAAGGAAGAGTTTGTCCGTATAAAGAAGGCTGCGGACAAGATAAGGAATGATTCCGAGGTGCTTCTCGTTGTGGGTATCGGCGGATCCTATCTGGGAGCAAGGGCTGCCATAGAGTTCTTAAAGCACAGCTTCTTTAATTCCGTGGATAAGGAAAAAAGGAATGCACCCGAGATCTATTTCCTTGGAAATAACATATCCTCAACATATATCCATGATCTTATCGAGGTAATAGGAGACAGGGATTTTTCCATAAACATGATATCCAAATCCGGTACCACTACGGAGCCCGGTATATCCTTCCGTATCTTCAAGGAGCTTCTGGAAAAGAAATACGGAAAAGAGGCAGCATCAAAAAGGATATATGCTACAACTGATGCCCACAAGGGAGCATTGAAGAGCCTTGCGGATTCCGAGGGATACGAAGAATTTGTTGTTCCCGATGACGTGGGAGGAAGGTTCTCCGTACTGACGGCTGTAGGTCTTCTGCCCATAGCCGTAGCGGGAGCTGATATAGACGCTTTGATGGCAGGAGCCGCAAAGGGACGTGAGATGGCCATGAATAACGCATTTGAGGACAATGATGCCCTTAAATATGCGGCAGTCAGAAACATCCTTTACAGAAAGGGCAAGAGTGTGGAGATCGTGGCGAATTACGAGCCTTCACTCCACTACATCTCCGAATGGTGGAAGCAGCTTTACGGAGAGTCCGAGGGTAAGGATCAGAAGGGTATCTTCCCTGCTTCGGTAGACCTTACAACGGATCTTCATTCCATGGGTCAGTTCATACAGGACGGAGCCAGGATAATGTTTGAGACAGTCATAAACATTGAGAAGCCCAGATATGAGATAGAGATGAAGAAGGCGGACAATAATCTGGACGGTCTTGATTATCTGGCAGGCAAGAGCGTTGATTTTGCAAATAAATGCGCAATGAACGGGACCATACTCGCACACACCGACGGAAATGTGCCCAATGCTCTGATAAACGTTCCCGAGCAGACAGAGGAATACTTGGGACAGCTGTTCTACTTCTTCGAGTTCGCCTGCGGAGTATCGGGATATATGCTCGGAGTTAATCCCTTTAACCAGCCCGGAGTGGAGAGTTATAAGAAGAACATGTTCGCCCTTTTGGGAAAGCCCGGTTTTGAGGATAAGACCGAGGAGCTTAGGGCAAGGCTCTGATGCCCTGAGCGTTTCTTGAGGAGACACTATGAATATAGAGATAAAGGATGCTTATGCCCTTATAGAAGACAGGATCGCAAGGCACAGCATTTATATACAGGGAAACAGCATAACGGGAGTTGACAGGATCCCGGAGGGCTTTAAGGCGGATAAGACCATAGACGGCACAAACAGGCTTGTGATCCCGGGTCTTATAAACGCCCATACTCATTCCTATATGGCCCCGATGAGGAATATAGCGGATGATATGCCCTTCATGGATTGGCTGCTGAAGGGAGTGACTCCCGTAGAAGACCGGATGACGGGAGAAGATGCATATTGGGGTGCGATGCTTGCCATCGCGGAAATGATAAGGTGCGGCACCACTACCTTTAACGATATGCAGATGCACATTCATAATACCACCAGAGCAGCAAAGGAGACAGGCATGAGAGCCGTGATATGCCGCGGATTGGTGGGGGATAAGTATGATAAGAGCGACTACCGCATAAGGGAAGCCTTTGAGGAGATGCCCGACGGAGAGGATACGGACGGAAGGATCTCCTTCAGGCTGGGTCCCCATGCCCCGTATTCCGCAGGATTTGATTATCTCAGGCTCGTGGCGGATATCGCAAAGGAAAAGGGCCTCGGGATCCATATCCATCTAGCGGAGTCTGATACCGAGATGGAAAACCTGAAAAAGGAACACGGGCTGTCTGCCATCGAATATGCGGACAAGGCCGGCTGCTTTGAGGTGCCTTGTATCGCCGCTCATTGCGTAAAGGTAAGTGAATCCGACATTAAGCTTATGGCGGAGAAAAACGTATCGGTGGTGACCAACCCCGCCTCCAACATGAAGCTCGGAAACGGATTTGCGCCTGTTCCGAAGATGATGGAAGCCGGGATAAATGTCTGTATCGGTACCGACGGGGCCGCCTCAAACAATACCCTCAATCTTTTCCATGAGATAAGTCTTCTGACCCTGATACACAAGGGAGTGAACAGGACACCGGTATGTATAGGAGCCGAAGAGGCCATGAGGATCGCAACGGTAAACGGGGCAAAGGCACTGGGACTTCATGACGTGGGAGAGATAAAAGAAGGCTATAAGGCGGACCTTGCCATCCTTAATATCGATACCCCCAGCATGACACCGAGAAACAATATGCTTTCAAGCCTTGTTTATTCCGCTAACGGATCTGAGGTGGACACCACCATAGTCAACGGAGAGATACTTATGGAGGGCAGGGAGCTTAAGACCATGGATTTGGAAAAAGTGCTCTACAACTGTAATAAAATGATGGAAAGACTTTGTAAATAATTACCCTTGCGTCACATTATGTAAAGTAGTACAATACACGGGTAAAAATGATACTATATAACATATTATTTATAGTGAAGGGAGAATCATAATGTTTAAGAAAGTAATAGCAGTACTTACAGCAGGCGTTCTTACGGCACTTATGGCAGTTCCTGCATTCGCAGCTCCTCTTGCTGAGGTAGCAGCAGCTCAGGCAACTCAGGATGCACAGAACGCAAAGATCGCATCAGAGAAGCAGAGACTTGCTGATTTTCAGGCATCAGAGACTGCAAAGGGTCAGGCACAGGCAGCAGCAGGCCAGACAGCAGTAGCAGCAGGCCAGGCAGCATTAAAGAGCTTCTACGAGAGTGAGCTTGCAAAGGGTCAGACACAGACAGCAGCAGGCCAGGCAGCAGTAGCAGCAGGTCAGGCAGCATTAAAGAGCTTCTACGAGAGTGAGCTTGCAAAGGGTCAGACACAGACAGCAGCAGGCCAGGCAGCAGTAGCAGCAGGTCAGGCAGCATTAAAGAGCTTCTACGAGAGTGAGCTTGCAAAGGGTCAGGCACAGACAGCAGCAGGTCAGACAACACTTGCAAAGGGCCAGCAGGACCTTAACGCTTTCTGGGAGGCTCAGAAGAAGATCGCCAAGCAGGAAGAGGATGAGAGGAACGAGGCAAATCAGAAGGTTCAGGTATATCTTAACAGCCTGAAGTAATGATATGTTCGTGATGCCTCATGGCATACAGCAGATGTGATATTAGAGGGACCGCCGTCCGGATACAGGATCCGGACAGCGGTTCTTTTTATGTGCGATATGCCGGTTAGGCAGGCAGCACACGTTCCTATGGACTTATGACGGATGTGAGGTAAAATATAATACATAGATCTGACATATCGCTGATACGGAGACAGGGACAATGAAGAATAACGGAATAAATAAGATACTTGCCATAATAGCGGCAGCACTGGGACTTGTGGTTATCATGCTGACAGTGGGACTCTTTTTCCTGATACATACAAAGAAAGCTTCAAGTGAGGCCGGGGAGGGAGATAAGGCACAGACGGAAAGTGTCAGCGACGAGTCGGATGACGCCGCCTTGGAGGATGATAAGGAGGATACGGCGAAATCTCGGACTGAGGAAAACAAGGATACGGACAGCGGTGATGCAGCCACGGTATCCTACGCCAGAGATGCCCTTACCATAGATTTTACATCGGCAAAATACGAGGACACCCCCTCGGTAGACTCTTATCAGGCAACGGATTACGACGACGTTGTCAACAACCAGAGATTCTACCTGCAGGATCATGTAGAGGAAAAGCTTCTTAAGAACAATTTCGTGGTGACCGACAACTCATACAATGAGTTCTTTGATATCTATGAAAACAACAGATACCGCATGAGGGCAAATTTCATCTCAGCGGATTCTATGATGCATACATATCATCTCTTCTTTGCCATGCTCCAGAAAGCCACGGAAAAGGATTACCTCATTGATGAGTGTAAAAAGCTCAGTGAGAGAATGCTTGAAAACAGTAAGGATCAGTATGACAAGCTTAAGGGTACCGAATGGGAGGATGCTGCAATACTGAACGTGGAATTCTTCGGAGTGGGGTCAGAGCTCATCAACAAAGATGCCGATATACCGAAGTACGCATCCAAGGCAGTAAAGGAAGAGCTTGAAAAGATCAACAGCGCATCGGCAATAGAAGAATCCGCTCTGATGGATGAAAAAGAGGACTACTCCCAGTACAAGCCCAGAGGCTACTACGAAGGAGATGAGGAGCTGGAGGACTATTTCCGTACCATGATGTGGTACGGCAGAAGGAATTTCGCGCAGGATCAGGAAACATCAAACAGAAGCGCACTTCTCATGACCCTTGCACTGGATGACAAGGCAAAGGAGTCCTGGGACAGGATATATCAGGTAACAGCCTTCTTTGCCGGCTCAAGCGATGACAGCGGTTACTACGAATATATGCCCCTCATCGAGGAGGCATACAAAAAGGGAG
This sequence comes from uncultured Lachnospiraceae bacterium, assembly GCA_946616305.1. Lineage (GTDB taxonomy): Bacteria > Bacillota > Clostridia > Lachnospirales > Lachnospiraceae > NK4A144. The sequence continues at coordinate 21,465 of CAMOIV010000005.1, forward strand.
CCGATACAGAGGATCTCATAGGAGATGATGAAGGCTGGAAGAAATTTGATCAGCTTACGGCAGAACTGGATCCGCCAAAGATCAACTCCGTAGTCACCACTGATAATGAAGACGGTGCAAGTAAGACAGAGGAGGCCAAGGGCTACAGGTTCATGGGACAGAGATTTACCCTGGACGGAGAGATCTTCACCAATCTCTGCTACAGCAATGTAAAGGAAAATAACAACAACGAAAAAAGGATGCTCCCCGATGCCCTTGATGTACCGGCTGCAATGGGATCCGATACGGCTCTTACGATCCTGGATGAAAACGGGGATACGGAGTATGAGGGTTACAAGGAAAACATGCTGAAGCTCAGAGAAGAGATATCATCGGCAGGAGATGAGACGTGGAACAGCAGCCTTTACGGAGGATGGCTCAAGACCCTGGAACCGCTCCTCGAGAAAAAAGGTGACGGATATCCGTCCTTCATGACAAGCGAGGAATGGGCAAAGAAAGACCTTGAGACCTATCTGGGAAGCTGGACCGAGCTGAAGCATGATACCATACTGTATTCAAAGCAGTTCATGGCCGAGATGGGCGGAGATGATGATGAGGTCATAGATGACAGGGGATATGTGGAACCGGAGCCGGAAGTATACTTAAGACTTGCAGCCCTGACGGAGGATACCAGGAGCGGTCTTGAAGAGCTTCAGGTGATAAGCAAGGACAACGGAGAGTACCTTTCGGACCTGGCGGACCTGTCACGGGATCTGGCAGACATCTCCGTAAAGGAACTGAATAATGAAACCCTCTCCGATGAGGAGTACGAGCTTATAAGGACGTACGGGGGGAACCTGGAGCATTTCTGGGAAAAGGCCATAGAGGGAAACGACACGAGTGTGGGAGACGACGGCACCAGCAAGATGTATCCCGCGGCTTTGGTGGCGGACGTTGCAACAGATCCCAACGGCTCGGTGCTTGAGGAAGCCATAGGCGGGATATCGGAGATCTATGTGATCTTTCCTCTCGAAGGCAAGCTCCATGTAGCATCAGGAGGAGTATTCACATATTATCAGTTTACGGTACCCATCAGCGAAAGAATGACGGATTCAAAGTGGCGTCAGATGCTTGGACTGGAAATAGGAGAGGATATGGAGTATCCGCAGAGGCAGGACGTGGATCAGCCTTCCTGGACGGACAGCTACAGGACCAAAGCGATCTACAGCATGAACTAGGATGACATGTTATCAGGGAAGGGTGTTCTAAGGACAGCATTGATCTTAACAACAATGGCAGTGATCATATTCACTGCCTTGTTTCTTATGTGGTGGAATGCCTTCTTCCTTCCGGGAGATCTTAAGTGGAGGGAGTATGAGACCGCTTATGATGACGGCAGGATAGAGCTTAAGAATAAAAGAGTCTGTTTTACCGGTGATGATATTGTATGGAAAAGCGACAGAGGAGTATTCGTACAGGATATGCTCATCAGGGACATTGACAGGGACGGGCGGGAAGAGCTTGTGATGCTGTGCTGGAAGCACGGGAGCTTCGGACACCATATCCCCAGATGGGTTAAAAGAAACGATATACGGCTGGAACAGCATGTATTCATATACAGAAGGGAGACAGACACCATAAGGCCCCTTTGGATGTCATCCTCCATAGGGAGCGGATTCTGTTCCATGGCAGGCTGGGGAGACGACAAGATCATACTGAACAGCCGAAAGGGAGATCATGATATATGGACCTGGGAGGATTTCGGACTTAAACTCGCAGGAAGGAGCAAAGAGGAAAAAGTCAGCGTGGTATGTGCGGGAGATAATCTGGTTCACACGAGACTTTTGAATGATGACAGATACAAACAGGTCTATGACAGGCTTAAGGACACCATATCGGGAGCGGATATAGCTACGGTAAATCAGGAAACGGTGCTGGTTGCGGATCCCGCGCTTGTAAGCGATCATCCCAGATTCGCCCTGCCCGCAAAGATCGCATACGATCTGGCGGATACCGGATTCGATGTTATAACTCTCGCCAACAATCATATGCTGGATCTTGGGATGTACGGAGTGGACTCCACAGCAGGGATCATAGAGGATGCCTTTAATGAAACCGGTACAGATACTGCGGTTTCAAAGAGGATCTATACAGGGATAAATCCCTCTTCCGGTGTATCGGGTGATAAAGCGCAGGAGGATATGTACAGGGCCGTAAAGTTTACAAGCTGCAGGGGAATAAGGATAGCATGCCTCTCCTACACATACGGGACCAACGGAATGAAGGAGCCAAAGGAGTCCCCGTATGCCGTGGAAAAACTCGAGAATACGGAGAGGGTGGCGGAACAGATCAGGTATGCAGGGCCCCGGGCCGACGTGGTGATGGTATTTCCTCACTGGGGAGATGAGAACAGCAGCGAGGTAAGTAAGGAGCAGGAGAGACTTGCCCGCTTCTTCCTTGATGCCGGATGTGATGTGGTAGTCGGCACCCACCCCCATGTGGTTCAGAAATATGAGATATTAAAGGATCCGAAGGGACGGGAGATGCCCGTATTTTATTCCCTTGGTAATTTTGTATCAGGCCAGAGTGAAGAGGCGAACCGCATAGGCGGACTGGCCGGATTTGATCTGGTAAAAGAGGCAGACGGGGAAGTCTGCATAAAGGATCCCGAGCTGTCATGCTTTGATATCTGCTTTGAGTAGAAGGGACCTGACAGGGCTTACAGCATTGAAAGTTCCCTGGGGCTTTGTTATCATAATGGATAGTTTTTTATACCAAGAATGGAGGTTCATCATGGCAAGTGAGATAAAAGACATAAACCTGGCCCCTTCGGGGGAAACGAAGATAGAGTGGGTCAGACAGCACTGCGATCTGCTCCGGATGCTGTATGGAGAGTTCGAAAAGACAAAGCCCTTTGCAGGTAAAAAGGTAGCCCTGTCGGTACATCTTGAAGCAAAGACGGCCTTTCTGTGCCTGACCTTGAAGGCCGGAGGGGCAGAAATGTACGTAACCGGTTCGAACCCGCTTTCCACGCAGGACGATGTGGCAGCGGCACTGGTGAAGAACGGACTGGAGGTACATGCATGGCACGGAACCACCGATGAGGAATACAACCGCCACATAGATGCGGTATTGTCCGTAGGTCCCAACATCATCATCGACGACGGCGGCGATCTGGTACACAGGATGCATACGGCATACAAGGACCTGATACCCCAGGTTATAGGCGGCTGTGAGGAGACTACCACAGGCATCATAAGACTTGAGGCCATGAACAGGGCCGGAGACCTGAAATTCCCCATGGTAAGGGTCAATAATGCCATGATGAAGCACTTCTTTGACAACAGATACGGCACCGGCCAGTCAGTCTGGGACGGCATAAACAGGACCACAAACCTGATAGTCGCAGGCAAGAGGGTGGTAGTTGCCGGATACGGCTGGTGCGGAAAAGGCGTAGCCATGAGAGCCAAGGGCCTCGGAGCAAGGGTCATAGTAACGGAGATAGATCCTGTAAAAGCCATCGAGGCTGTAATGGACGGCTTTGATGTAATGCCCATGAAGGAAGCGGCGCCGCTGGGAGATTTCTTTGTGACCGTAACAGGCTGTGACAAGGTTATCGACAGTGAGGATCTCTCCGTGATAAAGGACGGAGCCATCCTGACAAATGCCGGTCATTTTGACTGTGAGATAGACATGGCATGGATAAAGGCAAACGCCAAGAGGACATGGGAGGCAAGGAATAATATCATGGGATATGAGCTCCCCACGGGACAGAGCATATATGTGCTGGGCGAAGGAAGGCTTGTGAACCTTGCGTGCGGAGACGGACATCCCGCAGAGATAATGGATATGTCATTTGCGATCCAGGCTCTTTCCGCCAAATATCTGCTAGAGCACGGATCCGAGCTAAAGGAGATGCTGATAGACGTGCCGGAGGAAGTAGACCGTCATGTGGCAGAGCTCAAGCTTGATTTCCTCGGCAAGAAGATCGATAAGCTCACAAAGGAGCAGGAGGCATACCTGAATCAGGCATAGATCAGGCAGAACCGGATGGACACCTGTGCCGGCGGCATAAGGCCATTTGACCGGGAATGCAATGTATTATAGAATGTACAGGTCGGCTGGACGGGTTGAAGGTGATGACTCTCCGGTCCCGTGCAATGGAAGCCCTCGAACCGTGTCAGGTCGGGAACGAAGCAGCACTAAGGGGTGTCTTTCATGTGACGCGGGGAACCCGGGGACGAGCCTTTGATCCGCCCGGTCGATCTTTTTTCCGATACGAGTCCGCAGGTTACCTTTTCCAACAAAAAAGAGAATAAAATCAACTTATAATCCGACGGATAACTGATATAATAGAAAAGGTTATCGACTTTTACATTATCAAAGATCGAGTCATACATACAGCACAGGAGGTAGAATCTTATGGGAGCAAAAGAACTCATCGAAGCAGGAAAGACCACACTCGGTATAGAATTCGGATCAACCAATATCAAAGCGGTCCTCATAGGGGAAGACTATGAACCACTGGCATCCGGAAAGCATTCCTGGGAAAACCGTCTGGAGAACGGGATCTGGACATACACCCTGGATGATATCTGGGACGGGTTACATGACTGCTATCAGAATCTGAGAAAAGATGTAGAGGATAAATACGGAGTTAATCTCACCACCACCGGAGCCATAGGCTTTTCGGCTATGATGCACGGATATATGGTATTCGATGAGAAGGACGAACTGATGGTTCCCTTCCGCACATGGAGAAATACCATTACAGGACAGGCAGCAGACGAGCTCACGTCCCTCCTTGATTTCAATATACCTCAGCGCTGGTCCATAGCGCATCTTTATCAGTCCATACTCAATAAAGAGGAGCATGTGGCAAGGATACGTACTCTTATGACCCTTTCGGAGTATATACATTGGCAGCTTTCGGGAGAGAAAGTGGCAGGCATAGGAGAAGCATCCGGTATGTTCCCCATCGATTCCTCCATAAACGATTATGATCAGGGCCGCCTGGACAAGTTTGACGAGAAGATCGCATCCTACGGCTTCCCCTGGAAGATAAGGGATATCCTCCCCAAGGTCATGGTAGCCGGAGAGAATGCCGGAGTCCTGACCGAAGAAGGAGCAAAGAAGCTTGATATAACAGGCAATCTTAAGGCAGGTATACCCATGTGCCCTCCCGAGGGAGATGCCGGCACGGGCATGACGGCAACAAATGCAGTAAAGGAGCGTACCGGAAATATATCTGCAGGAACAAGCTGCTTTGCCATGATAGTACTGGAGAAGCCCCTGTCCAAGGTATATACGGAGCTTGACATGGTAACCACCCCCACAGGTAAGCCCGTAGCAATGGCTCATGTGAATAACTGCACATCAGACCTGAATTACTGGGTAAATATCTTCAAAGAGGTTATTGCCCTGGGAGGTTTTGAATTCCCGGGTAATATCTATGAGGCCTTATTTGACAAGGCTTTGACAGAGGATCCGGATTGCGGCGGAGTCCTTTCATATAATTACTTCTCCGGCGAGCCAATTACGGGCATGGAGGAGGGGCGTCCCCTCCTGGTACGTACCCCCAATGCCAAATTCGATCTGGCCAATCTTATGAGATCCATCCTTTATTCCGCCATGGGCAGCCTGAAGATAGGTATGGATATACTTATCCGTAAGGAAAATGTGGAAGTGGACAAGATCACGGGACACGGCGGATGGTTCAATTCCGGAGTCAGTGCTTCAAAGGTCATGGCAGCGGCACTTGATACACCTGTGTCCACCATGTCTACGGCAGGCGAGGGAGGACCCTGGGGTCAGGCCGTTCTTGCAGCTTACATGATAGGTAAGCAGGACGGAGAGAGTCTGGATGAATTCCTTGAAAAGAAGGTATTTGCCAAAGCCGAGACGAAGACAGTGGAGCCTCTGGCAAGCGATGTGGAAGGCTTTGACAAGTGGCTTAACATGTACAAGGCAGGTCTGCCCATCGAAAGAGCAGCCATTGACTCCATAAAGTAAGGAATAAAAGATACCTGTATACCAAAGATCACATGCCCCCCGGCGGACCGGATGATATGCCATCCATTCGCCCGGGGGTTTTATTCTGCAATCATTAATTAAAACCGGATTCTGTCCGATAAATTATTTATGAGAATAGATTTAAACATGCTGCAGTCTAAAAACCTCGAGGAGTCATCAGTCCCGGCAGCGACTATAAAAAATGACGCCTCTCATGTCTCAAAGCCTGTAAAGGGCGGCGGCGTATTCCTGGATCATGCCCAGGATACCATCCTTAAGCAGGACCGTTCAAAAAAAAGATCCATCGCCGAACAGGCGGAACAGATAGATCTGATGGGACCCAAGGCACACATGGATCAGATGATCATCGTGTCCTCCACCATGTCCGAACAGGATGCAAAGAAGCTTTCGGAGGAGGGCTTCGACCTTAGCGAGATGGAGCCGGGGGATGCAGTGAACTCCCTTGACCGTATGAAGGTGCGTCTTGCAGAAGCAGGGGTCAATGTGGCGGGATATACGGATACCGTATCATCCAGGGAGGCCTCCGAGATCCTGGGCAGGACAGTTAACCTCGCAGCACAACCTGTGATACAGAATGATCCGGCAGTCTTCACGGCAACGGACTCCGGGTCCGCCATATTGTCAGATCCCGCATCCCGTGTAATGCCGGACCCTGCAGCCGGTGCCATCACCGAAGCGGCAGAAGGATTCTTTGACAAGGCTGTGACTGAAGATGAGATAGCCTTAACCCTTACGGCCTTTGATCTTCCGGTAACGGAAGCAAACACGGCATCGGTCATGGAGGCCGTGAACATGGCCTCACAGCTTGGCCCTGTCGGGGATGATGTAAGGATATACATGACCGACAATGAAATGGAGCCTACCATAGAGAACCTCTTTGCAGCGGAATTCTCCGGAGCAGGGATGCGCCGTGGGGACGCGGAAAGATATGTCACCAATGATATGGGATATCTGGGCAAATCCGGAAATCTTGAAAGAACGGTCAGTACAGAAGTACCGGAAAAGGCAGGAGAGGATAAAGCGGCAGGACCCTATGAGGGTATAGAAGAGCAGATAAGGGAGATAGCAGCCGAAGCAGGTTATGAGGGAGATGACGAGGTTATAAGAGATGCCTTTGATCTGGTCAATGCGGGGGTGCCCTTAACAAAGGAAAGCATCAGGATGTATGAGGATACGAAGAGCATCGATATCCGTCCTTCAAAAAAGGCCCTGATGGAAGCCATTGCGTCGGGACAGCCTGCAAAAAAAGCGTACCTCGTCAGGGATTACAACAATATCAAATCAGAGCGTATCTTAAAGGAATCAGCCCTTTCCATATCCACGGATGTGAACAGAAAGCTTGCCGATAAGGAAGTAAGGCTGGATACCTCATACCTTGAAAAAGATGTGGAATCCCTTAAGGCAAGGGAAAAGGAAGCCTTCGACCTGCTGGAAGAGACCCTGTCCGTAAGGTCCGACATATTAAAGGCACCGGCAGATATCCTGGGAGATGACAGGATCCTTGACGCCTTAGGCTCCATGGGGTATGGCAGGGAGATACCTGCAGGGCAGGAAGGCACTGCAGGAGATGTAACTCTGAGGGACATACATGAGAGGATACCGGATCATGCCAGGGTATATGAAGAAGCCGGCAGGACCTATGAAGCGGTAGGGACCGAGGTAAGGGCAGATCTTGGAGACAGTATCCGTAAAGCATTTGCAAACACGGACTTTAAGGCTATCCTGGAGGATAAGGGACTTGAAGATAATCCTATCAACGAAAGAGCAGTAAGGATCATCGCAAACGACCATCTGGAGCTTACAAAGGAAAACATCGAAAAGATCGCATCAGCCGACCGGGAGCTGAATTCCGTTCTCGACGCTCTCACGCCGAACCGCGTGTTAAAGATGATAAAGAACAACATAAACCCCCTTGAGATGGGCATAAATGAACTGGGTGAAAAGCTCCTCATGCTTCAGGATGAGGAACATGCCCCGGTAGAGGACTTTGCAAAATATCTGGTATCGGAAAGGCAGAAGGGAAATATAACGGAAGAGGAAGCCACATCATATGTGGGCATATACAGGCTGGTAAATGCCATAAACTCCGGAGATCACAGCGCCATAGGCACGGTTCTTTCAAGCGGCATGGAGATGAATTTCACGAATCTCCTGTCAGCAGTAAGGACATCGAAAAAGGCTCATATAGACCAGTATATCGATGAGAATTTTGCCGGTATCGAAAGGGTCGCAGGCGAGAGCACTCAAAGGATAGATGCCATGATACGTACAGCGTACTCCGGCGAAGACTATAAGGAGGAGCAGTATAAGGACGAAGCAAGGAGCTTTGCCGAAGCCGCAAAGGCAGACGAAGAGATATACAGGATGCTGGAGGAGGCCGATCTGCCTCAGAGCGCCAGAAACGTCAATGCCTATGAGCAGCTTATGAGCAGGGGAGGCAATCCCTTCATACAGGATCTTATGAAGGATACCTCCGAAAAAGCAAAGGAGCGGATAAAGGATCAAAGAGACAGAGTACTTGATGCCATGGGATCGGGAGACCCTGAAAAGCTTAAGGAAGCCTACGATGAGATGGTGGAGAGCGAGCTCATAGGAGCCTTTGAGGGAGAACGTATAGATATCAGAGCTCTCCAGAGCAGGGAAAAGGTCATAAATATAAAGAAAAGCCTTGCAAAAAACGAGAATTATCACATACCTGTGGAGTTTGAGGGAGAGATAATAAACATCAATCTTCAGATCAGGCATGGAGAAAAACGAAATTTGGTCGATATATATTTTGAGACCGATGTTTTCGGTCCGGTACATATGAACCTGAATTTCGAGGATAAGGTGTCGGGCCGCATAATTACCGGGAATCCCTCGGGAAGAGACCACTTCAAAGAAAAGCTTGACAGCATAAGAAGTGCCATAGAGGAAGCATCGGGAAAGGAAACAGATCTTAAGGTCGGCAATAAGGAAATAGCCGATGATCATGAAGCCATGGATGGCGAAGTCAGAACAGGCAGTGCAATGCTTTACCGCACGGCAAAGGCAGCACTTGATGCCATACTGACACTTTGAATCATTAATGCATCATAATGAGGAGGGCTATCCATGAAGATCAACAGCAATATCACTGCGTATATCACCAACAACGCATACCTTCAGAACGAAAAGAGACTGACTGCATCGACAGCCAGAATGTCCAGCGGATATAAGCTCAATACCGCAGGAGACGATCCCGCGAACTTTGCCATAGCCGCAAAGCTGCATTCCATGCTTAAGGGTATAGACAAGGTAAAAACAAACCTGACCACCGGCATATCAGTCATAGAGACAGCGGAAGCGGCAATGGCCGAGACCCAGGAGATGATACAGAGGATGAACGAGCTTGCGGTAAAGGGCTCCAACGGAACTCTGTCAAGCTCCGACAGAAGGAATCTCCAGGATGAAGTAGAGCAGATACTTAAAGAGGTGGACCGTATATCAAAGACCGTGGAGTTCAACGGCATGAAGCTGGTAAACGGCAACTTCCAGGACAGGGGCTATACAAACCAGCTTCCCGTATCCGTGATGTATTACAACGAACAGACAAAGGCAGGCCACTATCTTATAAACCTCCAGAAGAGCGGAGATACATATACGGTAGCCAACAGCGCAGCAACTCCTCTTCCTGCCGGCTACGGCAATGCAGAAGCTCTCTTCGGCTCGGTGGATCCTGCAAGCATCACTATTAAGACCGAAACGGTGCCGGTGGAGAACAGTTCCGATTATATAGATTATGTGACGATATACGGACGCAACGGGTCCGAGATGCAGTTTCGTGTAAAGAACGGTGTTACAGCGGATCCGCTGGATATGGAGCTTACGGGAAAAGGCTCCATGAGGCTTCAGGTGGGAACAGAGGAAGGTGAGGTCATCAGCGCATCCATCCCGGATATGGGAGTGGACGCCATAGGACTTTCGGGCCTTGACCTGACCACCATGGAGAGCTCACGGGAAGCACTGGACAAGATCAATAATGCCATGGAATACGTGAGCAGAGCCAGATCAAGGATGGGAGCATACGAAAACAGACTTGAAAACACTGCCTCCTTCATGAATGCATATAACGAGGACGTAACCTCGGCAGTCTCCCGTATAAGGGATACCGATATGGCCGAAGAGATGACGGAATTCACCAACCTTCAGGTACTGACCCAGGCAGGCATCAGCATGCTGTCACAGGCAAATGAGATGCCCCAGCAGGCTCTGCAGCTCATACAGTAAGGAGCAGCGCCGTAAGAAGACAAGGAGGCGGCTATGACATCTGAGAAAAAGCAGGAATACACACGCAGGATCGTAGAAGCAAATCCCACAGGGATCATAGCTATCACCTACGAGGTAGCCCGTGATTATTATCAGGATGCCATACTGGCATTTAAGGCAGGGGACAAGGACACCTACCGTCTGGAGATAGAAAGGGGGAATAAATGCGTGGAGCAGCTCATCATGGCGCTGGATCCCGCTTATCCGATCTCGGTATATCTCCTAAGGCTGTATAACTACATCCTCTCCTGCGCCAGAAAAGCATCTTTTGCATATGATATAAAGGAACTTGATGAACCTATAGATATACTTAAGACCATAGGAGAAAGCTTCGAAAAGATAGCTCCCGAGGACAAAAGAGCCCCTCAGGTAAATAAAAAAGAGGAGGTATACGACGGGCTCACATATAACGCAAAAGGCCTTACCAATACCACGGTAAAAAGATAGATCACGCCATATTTGCGCCATTGTACATAAAAAAATACAATTACGATATTTATTTTTGAGGAAATCTGACGATATAATACATGGGTAAGCAGTTATGCCCGGATTTTATCGAAAGGAGGATTCTGATATGAGTATGAAGGTCGGAACAGGAATGAGCCGGTACTATGACGTATCCCGTCTTTCAAGAACTTCCGATATAGACAGGACCTCCCGTGTAGGACAGAAGGAAGCGGCGGATTCCCTGCAGAACAACAGCAGGAACGGAAGCCAGTATATATCACAGGATCACGGCGGAGTCATACAGACCCGTGTATCCGATGCCAATGCATACCAGAAGAATCAGATCGATACCAACCGTCAGACGGTTGAGAAGATGGCAGAGAAGCTCATGAGCAAGCTTCCCGATATCCTTAAGGATATGCAGAGCATACCTCAGACAACAGCCCAGACCGAAACAGAGAGCCGCGTAGCTGTAAACGAGAGGAATGCGGCATTAGTAGCAGAGAGACAGCAGCAGGATGCGGCAGCGCTCCAGAACTTCTCGCTGTAAGATACATCATATACGATATCAAAGGCTGTCGCCGGAAGGCGGCAGCTTTTTTCAGCCTTTTTTAAGCCTCATAGGTTTGACGAAGGATATGTGCTGCGATAAAATCATTTTAATCGAATTTCAGGAGGAAACACATAAATGGCACAGAATAAAGGACCGTATTATATCACAACGGCTATAGCATATGCCTCGGGCAAGCCCCATATCGGCAATACATACGAGATAGTCCTGGCGGACGCTATCGCAAGGTATAAGCGTCAGCAGGGATATGAAGTATTCTTTCAGACCGGTACTGACGAGCACGGCATAAAGATAGAAGAAAAGGCGAAGGCTGCCGGCATCACGCCCAAGCAGTTTGTTGATAATGCCTATGGCGAGATCAAAAGGATCTGGGATCTGATGAACACATCCTATGACAGGTTCATCAGGACAACGGATCAGGACCACGAGGTACAGATCCAGAAGATATTTAAGAAGCTCTATGACCAGGGAGATATATACAAGGGCTCCTACGAGGGCATGTACTGCACACCCTGCGAATCCTTCTGGACACCCTCGCAGCTTGTGGACGGAAAGTGCCCCGACTGCGGACGTCCGGTAAAGCCCGCCAGCGAGGAAGCGTATTTCTTCAGGATGAGCAAGTATGCAGACAGGCTCATGAAGCATATCGAGGAGAATCCCGAATTCATACAGCCCGTGGCCAGGAAGAACGAAATGGTCAATAATTTCCTGAAGCCCGGCCTTCAGGATCTGTGCGTATCAAGGACCAGCTTTACCTGGGGGATACCCGTGACCTTTGACACAAAGCATGTGGTCTATGTATGGCTGGATGCCCTTTGTAACTACATTACAGGCATAGGATATGATGCAGACGGAGATTCGGGAGAAAAGTACAGGAAATTCTGGCCTGCCGACCTGCATCTGATCGGCAAGGATATCGTCAGATTCCATACCATATACTGGCCCATATTCCTTATGGCATTAGGGGAGCCCCTGCCAAAGCAGGTGTTCGGACATCCCTGGCTGCTGGTAGGTGACGGCAAGATGAGCAAATCAAAGGGAAACACCATATACGCGGACACCCTTGTGGACATGTTCGGAGTAGATGCAGTCAGGTATTTCATGATACACGAGATGCCCTTTGACAATGACGGAGTATTCACCTGGGATACCATGGTGGAAAGGTACAACTCGGATCTGGCCAATACTCTGGGGAACCTGGTAAAGAGGACCATATCCATGGGGAATCAGTACCTTGGCGGCGTTATAGAAGATAAAGGCGTAAAGGAGCCTGTGGATGACGACCTTTATGCTGCCGTGCTGAAAACCAAGGAAAAGGTGGAGGATAAGATGTCATCGCTGCATGTAGCCGATGCCATCACGGATATCTTTGACCTGTTCAAAAGATGTAATAAATACATTGACGAGACGACCCCCTGGATACTGGGCAAGGATGAAGACAGCAAGGACCGCCTGTCCACCGTACTGTATAACCTGTGCGACTCCATAGCCATAGGTGCAGCATTGCTCGCTCCCTATATGCCCGATACATCAAAGGCCATATTGTCACAGCTTAATACGGCAGAAGGGGACTTTGATTCACTGAGCGCAAGAGGACTGTTCATATCGGGAACCAAAGTAACAGAGGAGCCGGAAGTTCTGTTTGACAGGAAGAAGCTGGAGGATATCCTGAAAGAGGTTGAAAAGCTCTATCCTACGGTAAAGGAAGAAAAGAAAGACAGCAAGGACAATAAAGAAAACAAAGAAGGCAGGACGGAGCTAAAGCACAAGGAGCAGATAAAGATAGATGACTTTGACAGGCTGGAGTTCCGCATCGGGGTGATAAAGAAGTGCGAGGCAGTGGAAAAGTCAAAGAAGCTTCTGTGCAGCCAGGTAGATATCGGAGACAGAACGGTTCAGATCGTCTCCGGCATAAGGAAGCATTATTCCCCCGAAGAGATGGTAGGCAAAAAGGTTATGGTCATAGCCAACCTGGCACCCGCATCCCTTGCGGGAGTGGAATCACAGGGAATGCTCCTTTGTGCCGAGGATCCTGACGGAAACCTGGCTCTTATGGTACCTGAAAAGGATATGCCCGGAGGAGCGGAAATATGCTGAGAGAATTCTCCATAGACAGCAGAGATATGAAGTCGGAGCTTACCTGCTATGCCTTTGAGCCCAAGGGTGACATAGGAGCCATCCTGATCCTGGTCCACGGCATGCAGGATCATATCATGAGGTTCAGGGAGCTGGCGGAATATCTCGAGTCGGAGGGGATCCTTTGCGCAGGGGTGGACCTTTTGGGACACGGCCGCTCCGCAAAGAAAGAAGAGGACTTCGGATATTTCTGTGAGCAGGATGCCGCAACGGTGGTTGTAAGAGATGTTCACAGACTGAAAAAGACGGTGCAGGCCGAGCATCAGGGTGTACCGGTCTATATCATGGGTCATTCCATGGGCTCCTTTATAGTAAGGAACTATATGACCCGGTACGGCACCGGCATAGCGGGAGCCATACTGGAGGGCGGTAATGATACGCCGCCCGTAGAGTCTGCAGCCGGCAAGTTCATGTCCCGGTTATTGGCCGCGGTGTACGGCTGGCATCACAGATCCCGCTTTATGAACAATGCCATAGTCGGTAAATACAAGAAGGCGTTCCCCGGTGAGGATGACTGGCTCAGTACCAGGAAAGAGACGATAGAGGATTATAAAAACGATCCTCTGACACAGTTTGTATTCACGCTGAACGGGTTTTACACCCTGTCCGAATTTACCAGAAGAGCAGGCGATACAAAGCTTATGGAGAATATCCCCAGGGATCTTCCCATACTTATCGCGTCCGGCGAGGAGGACCCGGTAGGGGAGATGGGCAGAGGAGTTAGAAGGATGTATGAATTGTACAGATCCCGCGGCTTTACGGATGTAAAGCTGGATCTGAGACCCGGCGACAGACATGAACTTCACAACGAAACAGACAGATATAAGTTTTATGAGGAGATAAAGGATTTTATCATCAAGGGATGATATCTTAAGAAGGAGATTTTATGAAAAAGATCGTATCACTTGCCATTGCCGTCATAATGACTGTAAGCACGACACTTCCCGTTATGGCAGCAAGCGGGGACGTAGTTATCTTCGGCAGCGGAGCAGGTACCCAGACACAGGAGAGTACACCTGCTGCTTCCCAGACACAGGAGAGTACACCTGCTGCTTCCCAGACACAGGAGAGTGCACCTGCTGCTTCTCAGACACAGGAGAGTGCACCTGCTGCTTCTCAGACAGGGGACCGGAGCAAACCGT
>CAMOIV010000006.1 GCA_946616305.1 uncultured Lachnospiraceae bacterium
GCAACAGACCCTGCAGACACATCAGGCGCTCTTCATACAAGATGCTTCCTTAAGGTACAGGACGGCTGCGACCAGTTCTGTACTTATTGCATCATACCCTATGCAAGAGGCCGCATATCCTCAAAAAGCGTGTCAGAGGCAGCAGACGAGGTGGCACAGTATGTTAATATGGGCTATAGCGAATTCATCCTGACGGGGATCCATCTTTCCTCATACGGGAAGGACAGAAAGGAAGCGGGAGAAGGCCTGCTGGATCTGATATATGCCGTATCGGACATAGAAGGAGTCAGAAGGCTGAGGTTGGGATCACTGGAGCCGCGCATAGTAGATAAAGACTTTGCAAAAGCACTTGCCGGGGTAGAGCAGATATGCCCCCATTTTCATCTGAGCCTGCAATCCGGCTCCGATACCGTATTAAAAAGGATGAACCGGCACTATGATACCGAAGACTTTATGCAGAGCATGACAGCATTAAGGGACAGCTTTGATCATCCCGCCCTTACCACGGATATAATCGTGGGATTCCCCGGAGAAACAGAGGAAGAGTTCTCCCAGACGGTAAGCTTTGTGGAGGCAGCAGACTTTTACGAGACACATGTGTTCAAGTATTCCAGAAGAGCGGGGACAGTGGCCGACAGGATGGAAGGCCAGCTGAGTGAGGAGCTTAAGCATCAAAGGTCCGGGATACTGCTTGACATAGGCAGGCGTCATAAGGCTGATTTCGAGGACAGGTATATAAGGGAAAACCGAAAGGCAGAAGTCCTTTTTGAGGATACGGAGGAGATCGGCGGGATAAAGCATATAGTAGGCTACACAAGGGAATACATAAAGGCAGCGGCCGACCCGGATAAATACGCTCCCGGAGAGATCGCAGCGGGAGCCTTGAGAAAAGGAGCTTTTGGAGAAGTATTGTTTGAAGGGTAGGGATACCCTGTGAAAGGGAAAAAATGGAGTGCTATTTGGATAATTCGGCAACTACAAGAGTAGATCCTGAAGCTGCCGGGCTGGTACAGAGGATCATGCTGGAGGACTACGGGAACCCATCAAGTCTTCACGGCATGGGCTTTAGGGCGGAGAAACATATACGTGAAGCAAAGGAGATCTTTGCAAAGCTTTTAAAATGCAGGGACGGTGAGATATATTTCACCTCCGGCGGAACGGAATCAGATAATCTGGCCCTTATCGGAGCTTACATGGCCAACAGGCGCCGGGGTAAGCGCATAATAAGTACGGGGCTGGAGCATGATGCCGTCTCAAGGACGCTGAAGCACCTTGAGGAGGTCGAGGGAGCGCAGATCGTATATCTAAAGCCCGACGACCGGGGACATATAAGCATAAACGATCTAAAGGAGGCCCTTACCGAGGATACGATCCTGGTATCCATCATGCACGTGAATAACGAGATAGGCTCCATAGAGCCTATACAGGAAGCCGGAAAGGTGATACATGAGATCAATCCCGAATGCCTTTTTCATGTGGATGATATACAGGGCTTCGGAAAGCTTAAGCTCATACCCGGGGAGGCTCATGTAGATCTGCTTTCGGTCTCTTCACACAAGATCCACGGACCCAAGGGAGTGGGACTTTTGTATAAATCCGACAGAGCAAGGCTTGAGCCTGTGATCTTTGGCGGAGGACATCAGAAGGGACTCAGATCCGGTACGGAAAATGTACCGGGTATCGCGGGCTTTGCCCTGGCTGCAAAAAAGATGTACGACGAGTTGGACAGCAATTACGCGGCCTTTTGCGATATGAGAAAGATCCTCCTTGAGGAGATCTCTCCTGTAGAGGATATTAAAGTCAACGGAGGAGATGCTCCCTATATCATATCCCTGTCTGTCAAGAACGTAAGAGCGGAGGTACTGCTGCATGCCCTCGAGGAAAAGGGGATATATGTATCCGCCGGATCGGCATGCTCATCCAACAGGCCGCACGTCTCCGAGACCCTTAAGGCCATAGATGCCGATAAGTGGCAGCTTGATTCCACCATCAGGATCTCTCTGTCACCCCACAATACACCGGAGGAGATGAGATATACCGCAGAGGAGCTAAAGGAGATCATCCCGAGACTTCGCATGTTTACCAGGAGATAGAAGATGTATCATTTTTTTGTTTCCCCAACCGATATATCCGGTCACGATATCTATATCCGGGGAGCGGATCATAATCATATAAAGAACGTACTGCGAATGAAAAAAGGAGAGACCCTGTCCGTATCCGACGGTGTCTCGGAGAATGAATACAGGTGCCACATCGAGGGATTTGAGGAGGATGCGGTGCACCTGAGGCTTGATTTCATCAAGGAAGCAGACACCGAACTGCCGGTTGAGATATGCCTCCTCCAGGGACTGCCCAAGGCTGACAAGATGGAGTTTATAATCCAGAAAGCAGTTGAGCTCGGAATCGACGAGGTCATACCTGTAGCCACAGGCAGGAGCATTGTAAAGCTTGACGAAAAGAAGGCCGAAGCAAAGGTCAGAAGATGGCAGGGCATAGCGGAGGCCGCTGCAAAACAGAGCATGAGGAATAAAATCCCCGGCATAGGCAAGGTGATGAATTTTAAAGAAGCACTTGAATATACCCGTGATATGGACGTAAAGCTCATACCCTATGAACTGGCAGAGGATTTTGACAGGACCAGGGAAGTGATAGGCGGCATCGGTAAGGGAAAGAGAGTGGCACTTTTTATCGGCCCCGAGGGAGGCTTTGAGGAAGAGGAGGTCACCTGTGCCGAAGCGGAAGGCTTTATTCCCATTACTCTGGGGAAGAGGATCCTTCGTACCGAAACAGCAGCCATGGTAGTATTGTCATGGCTTCTGTATATACTGGAGCAGTAAACACATGAAGAAGGAAACCAGCTACAAAAAGATCACAGCCATCATAATCCTCGGAATGGTTTTTGTTACCGCGGTTACCATAGGAGCGGTCATACATTTCGGCAACAATGTTTTCCGTTTTCTGGAGGAGGATGAAAAATACGACTTCAGCGGGAAGCATTACGCCTTTGTCTGCGGAAACAGCCAGGACGGGTTCTACGAGTCTATCCGTCAGGGAGCCTATGAGGAGGCCGAAAAGACCGGGGACTACCTGGAGAGCATGGGCAGGAACACAGCACTTCCCTGGGAAACGGATGAACTGATGGAGCTCTCCATCGATGCCGGAGTAGACGGTATCATAGTTGATGCAGGCGAGAGCGAAGAGATGCGGGACCTTATCGACAAAGCGGAAGAGCAGGGTATACCCGTGATAACGGTGGCCAGGGATAATACATCCTCAGCAAGAAAATCCTATGTGGGATTCGGATACTATGACCTGGGTGTAAACTACGGTAAGGAGCTGCTGAAAAAGGCCTCGGATGATGAGAAGAGAGTGATCATACTCATGAGCCCTGACGCCGAGGATTCCAGCCAGAACATAATATATCAGGGAATAAGAGAGACCATCGAGCGCTCGGATGCTTCCTCAAGCTTCAAGCTTGAAACTGTGGCTGTGCCGGATACCTCAGCCTTTGGAGCAGAGGAGAAGATCAGTGCCATCATTATGGGAGACGGTGAGCTTCCGGATGTGATAATCTGCCTGAATGAGATATTCACCACCTGTGTCTGCCAGGCCCTTGTGGATTACAACAGAGTAGGTGAGACGCTGGTCTACGGCTTCTATGAGAATAATACCATCCTGTCCTCCATCCAAAAGAATATCATCTATGCAACCCTTACGATGGATACCAGACAGATGGGAAGATACTGCATAGAGGCCATGAAGGAATATGAAAACTACGGATATGTGAATGAATACATGCCTGTTGATATCACCGTGGTGACGGCGGAAAACATAGATGAATATATGACGGAGATCTCGGGAGAGGAGGATGAGGAAGATGACACCGCAGTCTAAATCTCCCAAAGAAAAGTCAACGGTTCAGACCAATATCATGACCCTGACGGTGCTGACATCTGCCATTATCATCATCGTGAACATAGCTCTGTTCTTCTATATAAGCCGTGCCATAAATGTGATAAATACCGTCTACTCCACTAACGTGACCATAGGAGAACTCTCGGATGCACTAAGCCAGGTCCGCAGCAGCATGACGGAATATCTGAATACAAAATCCACGGATTCCATGGAACAATATTTTGATGCCTGCCAGCAGTACCGCGATTATCTTTCGGAGCTGAGCCTGGTGGGACAGAACAGGGATACCGCCGCCATACTCCAGGACATAGACGGACTCTCCGAGACATACCTGGCAGTTACGGACGACACCATCCAGGCCAAGCGCGGACGTGTGGTAGAGAAATATAATGCGGGATATCAGAGATCCGAAAGGATCTACGGCTATATCAACGCCTATATCTATAACCTGAACAATGAGCAGTTCAGACGGAACTCCGAGAAATACGCGAATCTGCGGGAAGCACTGGGATCTCTGGCAGCGGTCACCATGACGGTCATAGTGGCAGTGGCTCTTGTCAATATAGTCCTGACCTCGGTAATGACCAAAAACATCATGGATCCGGTGCGTCAGAAGGAGATAGTGATGGAGACACACCTGAAGGATGCCGAACTGAAGTACCTCCAGGCACAGATCAATCCCCATTTTCTGTTTAACACCCTGAATGCAGGAGCCCAGCTGGCCATGCTGGAGGATGCCGAAAAGACCTCGGGATACCTGCAGAATGTGGCAGCATTTTTCAGATACAGGATAAAAGGCGAAGAGAAGGAGACAACCCTTGAACAGGAGATAGCTTTAGTGGATAATTATATCCATATCCTCAATGTCAGGTTTTCCGGAGAAATCCATTTCTCCAAGGAGCTTGAAGAAGACTGTCTTTCGGTTCCCGTTCCCGGCATGATACTGCAGCCCATAGTGGAAAATGCAGTGAACTACGGTATCAGGAACATAGAGAGAGAAAAGAAGATCATACTGAAGGTGGAGCGCCTCCCGGAGCTTATACGGGTTAGGATAGAGGATAACGGTATCGGCATGAGCGAAGAGAGGATCAGGGAAGTGCTTGCGGGGAACGCCGGAGAGAACCCCGTTATGAAAGACTCCAACGGCGTCGGTATACAGAACGTTATCTCCCGTCTGAGACTTTTCTATGACAGGGAAGAGGTCATGCACATATTCAGTGACGGCGAAGATAAAGGAACCATGGTAGATATCCTTATCCCCCTGCAAAGAGAGGAAGAGGATGAGTAAAGGAAATAAGAAATGTACAGGATAATGCTGGCCGATGACGAAGGCATCGTCACCGATTCGATCAAGTTCATAATAGATAAGGAATTCCCGGGGCTTTGCGAGATCGAGACAGCGAAGACCGGAAGGGCAGTCATAGAGCTGGCTGAGTCCTTCAGGCCGGATATAGCCTTTATGGATATCCAGATGCCGGGTATAAACGGTATAGAAGCCATGAAGGAGATAAGGAGCAATAATTCCGCCACGGTTTTCATCATCCTCAGTGCCTATGATAAGTTCGACTATGCAAGAGAGGCTATTAATCTCGGGGTTTTTGAGTATCTTAACAAACCCTTCAGCAAGGAGATGATAACCGATGTACTGCAGCGTGCCATGAAACAGATCGACACAGCGAAGGAACGTCGCAGGCAGGAGCTTTCCATAAGGGAAAAGATAGAAACCGTTACGCCTGTCATAGAGAGCGGATTCATATACTCGGTACTGTTTCAGGAGAGCCACGTGACCACAGATAATTACAAGAGTCTGCTGGGCATAGAGGATGATTACGGATACATGATGGTGATCTCCGTCATGGATGCTGATTCGGGCTCCGAAAATCCCGTAGGAAGCGGCATAAAGGTCCAGGCCGAGTACAACAGGGTCAGGGATATCATCAGAGGAAGGCTGGGATGTGTCACCGGCCCGCTCCTGTCAAACAAGATAATATGCTACTTCCCCCATAAGGAAAAGCGTACCGAATACAGTGAAAGAGTGGATATCATAGAGCGGAGCGAGGGGCTTTTGAAGGAGCTTTGCGAGAAAACGGGCTTTCAGGCGAGGATAGGTATCGGATCGGTGCAGCCCATTGAAGCTGCGGCAGACTCTTATAAGGATGCCCTTCAGGCGCTGACCGTGTCCAAAGCCGACGTTGCCCACGCCAGCGATCTGCCGGTGGGCTGTGTATATGAGCCCGACTATCCCGCAGATACGGAAAAGAAGCTTTTTGCCGCAGTGAAAGCAGGGGATGTGGGACTGGCAAGAGACCAGGCCCTGAGCTTTTTTACATGGATGAAGGAAACCTACCCCGATGCACTGATAGACGCCAGACTCAAGTGCCTGGAGTTCGTACTCTATGCAGAGAAGCTTTCCTATCAGTCCGGAGGCATGACCTACAGATTCTTAAGACGATCGGATTATCTTCCCTCTGTAATGGAATGCGCGGATTTTGGAGAGCTGGAGAATTGGTTCATCCTTAAGATCGGTGAGGCAGCCCGCAACATCACCACAAAAAAGGAAGAAAAACTCGGAAATCTGGTAGAGGATGCCAAGCATTACATCATGGAGAACTATGACAAGGATATCTCACTTGACGAGGTTTCGGGGATCGTGGATGTAAGCCCTTATTACTTTACCAGACTGTTTAAGGAAGAGACGGGGGAGACCTTCCTGGAATTTCTGACAAGGATCAGGATGGAAAGGGCGAAAGAGCTTATGAAGGATCCCAACATATCAATTAAGGATATCTGTACACAGGTAGGCTATTCGGACCCCAACTATTTTTCGAGGATATTTAAGAAGGCTGTGGGTATGACGCCTACTGAATACAGAACCGGAGGTACCGATGAATAAGGTAAGGGTACTGATCGCAGGACTGCTGATGATCCTGCTCATGACGGGATGCGCCGATACGGAGACCGGAGGAGAGGAACCTCACGAGGAAGCGGCAGGTAGCGACATACAGATAGGTATAGCCTTTGATAGTTTCATCATAGAACGATGGGAGCGTGACAGGGATATATTCGTATCAAGAGCCAGGGACCTGGGGGCAACCGTCAATGTGCAGAATGCCAACGGGGATGTGGAGAAACAGAAGGCACAGATAGAATATCTCATCGACAAAAAGATGGATGTCATAGTGGTGATCGCCGTTGACAGCACAGCTATCACCAAAGAAGTACTGGAAGCGAAGAACGCCGGGATAAAAGTGGTTGCGTACGACCGTCTGATAGCGGATGCACCGCTGGATCTTTACATATCCTTTGACAACGAGATGGTGGGCGGATACATGGCCGATGCCATCATAAATGAGCTGCCGGAGGGCGGCAGGATAATGAAGATAAACGGCCCCGCAAAGGATAATAACGTGGCTTTGGTGAATAAGGGATTTGATGCCGAGATAAAGGGTCACGACATAGAGGTATTCGACACATATTACGCCTCGGAATGGAAAGGAGAGGAAGCCTTCAACTACCTGGCTGCTAACCCTGATAAGGCAGATATGGCCGACGCTGTCATGTGCGGCAACGACTCTCTTGCAGGACAGGCGGTAAAGTATTATGCGGAAAACCGCAGGGCAGGAAAGATACCCATCGTAGGACAGGACGCGGATCTGGACGCCTGCCAGAGGATAGTAGAAGGTACCCAGACCATGACTGTATATAAAAATATCGAGTCTTTAGCCAAGAAGGCAGCGGAAGCCTCTGTTTCCCTTGCCAAGGGCAACGGGATAGCCGATGCAAAGATGGTGACCAACGGAGATTATTCTGTTCCTTATATCAGTGTTCCGCCGGTGATGGTCACAAAGGACAACATTGACAGCGTGATAATAGACGGCGGCTTTCACATGCGGGAAGACGTATATCTTAAGGAGAAATAAGGCCGTAACCATGCGGTTTATCTGACGGGATAGCACAATTTTGAACCGGGGCGTCAAGATTGTGCTATCTCTTTTTTCGGCTGATCTCTGATCGGGCAAATTTTTCCTCTTTTTTGTCCTCCACATGTTGTGATAGCATTCTACTCGTACAAGGCTTTTGTGCTTTTGCACGGAAGCGGATATGTTAATCCATTCTAATAGGGAGGAAAAGGAAACAATGAAGAAAAAGTTACTTAGTGCCATTCTTTCAATGACAATGGTAGCAGCTCTCCTTGCCGGATGCGGCAGCACAGCAGCTACATCAACAGATGCAGCACCTGCACCCGCAGCAGCAGAGGAAGCAGCACCTGCAGCAGCAGAGGAAGCAGCACCTGCAGCCGACACAGCTTCAGCTGGCGGACAGAAGGTTGGTGTTTCAATGCCTACCAAGGATCTTCAGAGATGGAACCAGGATGGTGCCAACATGGAGAAGGAGCTGAAGGATGCCGGATATGAGGTTGATCTTCAGTACGCAAACAACGACGTTCAGACACAGCTTTCACAGGTTGAGAACATGATCTCCAGCGGATGCTCAGTTCTCGTTATCGCAGCTATCGAGGGTTCATCACTTGGTGAGGCTCTTGACATGGCAAAGGATGCAGGCATCCCGGTTATCGCTTATGACCGTCTGCTCATGGATTCAGATGCAGTTTCTTACTATGCAACATTCGATAACTACAAGGTTGGTACTGTTCAGGGTACATACGTAAAAGAGCAGCTTGACCTTGACAACGCAGAGGGACCCTTCAACATCGAGTTCACAGCTGGTGATCCCGGTGACAACAACGCAGGATTCTTCTTCAACGGCGCATACGATGTTCTTAAAGAGTACATCGACAGCGGAAAGCTCGTAGTTCAGTCTGGCAAGACATCTTTCCAGGATGTTGCTACTCCTGAGTGGAAGACAGAGACAGCTCAGTCTGAGGCTGAGAACAGGATCTCTTCATTCTACACAGACAAGGATATCGATGTATGGCTTTGCTCAAACGATTCTACAGCACTCGGTGTTGAGAACGCTCTTGCAGCTAACTACAAGGGTAAGTATCCCATCATCACCGGTCAGGACTGCGATATCGAGAATACAAAGAACATGATCGCCGGAAAGCAGTCAATGTCCGTATTCAAGGATACTCGTACACTTGCAAGCCAGGTTGTTAAGATGGTTGGACAGATCCTTAAGGGTGAGACAGTTGATGTCAACGATACTGAGACATACAACAACAACGTTATAACTGTTCCTTCATACCTTTGCGAGCCTGTATTCGCAGATGCTAACAACTACAAGGAGATCCTTATTGATTCAGGTTACTACACAGAGGATCAGCTTAAGTAATTGAGACAACTCTCAAATTTTAACTGAACGAAAATTTGGGGCGGGCAATGCCCGCCCCAAATTTTGATTAAGAATGTAATTTATGAAAAGGTATTGAGAGAGGAGGGCGCTGCTTTGGCAAAAGAGTTGCTGAGAATGGATCATATCACAAAGACCTTTCCGGGCGTAAAGGCTTTGGACGACGTTAACCTTTCCGTGGAAGAAGGGGAGATCCATGCTCTGGTAGGAGAAAACGGAGCGGGAAAATCCACTCTGATGAATGTATTGAGTGGTATATATCCTTATGGTACGTATGAAGGAGATATAGTTTATAACGGAGAGGTCTGCAAGTTCCAGACGATCAAGGATTCCGAGCGTAAGGGGATCGTTATCATACACCAGGAGCTTGCTCTTGTTCCGCAGATGTCCATCGGTGAAAACATGTTCCTCGGAAATGAGAGAGGAAAGAAGAATGCCATTAACTGGAATGAGACATACGGCGAAGCGGACAAATATCTTAAAATGGTCGGACTTTCCGAGTCCTCGAGAGTATTGATCAAGGATATCGGAACAGGTAAACAGCAGCTGGTAGAGATAGCAAAAGCTCTTGCAAAGCATGCAAAGCTGCTCATCCTTGACGAGCCGACATCATCCCTGAACGAGACGGATTCCAGGGCACTTCTGGATCTGATGCTGGAATTCAAAAAGCAGGGTATGACTATGATAATCATCACCCACAAGCTCAACGAGGTTGTATACGTAGCGGATAAGATCACTGTCATCCGTGACGGATCCACCGTGGAGACCCTTGACTGCCATACCTCAGAGATAAACGAGGACCGTATAATCCGCGGCATGGTAGGAAGAGAGATCACCAACCGTTTCCCCAAGAGAGAAAAGGTAGAGCTTGGTGATATAAATATGGAAGTTAAGGATTGGACCGTACACCATCCGCTCTATACCGAGCGTAAGGTTGTGGACGGCGTCAATCTTTATGTCAGGGCAGGAGAAGTTGTCGGTATATACGGACTTATGGGTGCAGGTCGTACGGAGCTTGCCATGAGTATATTCGGTAAATCATACGGATCGGGCATAACGGGAACCCTTAAGATACACGGCAAGGAAGTTGATCTGAAGGATCCCAGAGCTGCCATCGATGCAAAGCTTGCTTATGTTACCGAGGACAGAAAGGGCAACGGACTGGTGCTCTCCAACTCCATCAAGGTTAATAACTCCCTTGCAAATATGAAGGGCGTAAGTGAGAGGGGCATCATAGACAAGGATAAGGAATATCAGGTAGCGGTTGAGTACCAGGACAAGCTCAACACCAAGACTCCTTCCGTAGAACAGCATGTCGGCAACCTCTCCGGAGGAAACCAGCAGAAGGTTCTGCTTGCTAAATGGATGTTCACGGACCCCGATATACTGATCCTTGACGAGCCTACAAGAGGTATAGATGTCGGTGCCAAGTACGAGATCTACTGCATCATCAATGATCTGGTAAGGTCCGGCAAGTCAGTGGTCATGATCTCCTCCGAGCTTCCGGAGGTATTGGGTATGAGCGATCGTATCTATATCATGAACGAAGGAAAGTTCGTGGGTGAGCTGGATGCCGCAGAGGCATCTCAGGAGCTCATTATGGCCAGCATATTACAGTCGGGAAGGGGTGAGTGATATGAGTATAAATATCAAGGATGTATTGAAGAAATATACAATGGTACTTGCCCTTATAGTGGTTATCATCTTTTTCCAGGTGATGACGGGAGGAAAGATGCTTCTCCCCCAGAACCTGAACAACCTGATATCGCAGAACGCATACGTGTTCGTGCTTGCGGCAGGTATGCTGCTGTGTATCCTTACAGGTGGTAACATCGACCTGGCCTGCGGTTCCGTCGTCTGTTTCGTAGGCGGTATAGGCGCCGTACTTATGGACAAGGATATTCCTTGGCTGGTAGCCGTTATAGTAATGCTCATAGGAGGTATCCTGGTGGGCGCATGGCAGGGCTACTGGATAGCATACGTGAAGGTGCCTCCCTTTATCGCAACTCTGGCAGGCATGTATGCATTCAGAGGACTGGCCAATGTGGTACTTCAGGGCTATTCCATAGGTATAGACAGCGAAGTATTCCTTAATGTTTTCGGTGGCGGAGCTGATTGCTATGTTCCCGACTTTTTCGGGGGAGGAACCCTCAATATAACCTGTGTACTGGCAGGGATAGTCGTGGCAGCGATCTATGCACTTCTTGTTTTCAAGAAAAGGGTTGATGCAAAAAAGGCCGGATACGGCGTAGGACCTCTTTCATCTGATCTTATAAGGACCATCATCATCTCGGTAGCTGTTATATGGTTCTTTATAATGCTGGCACAGTATAAGGGTATACCCACATCCCTCATCTGGATCGGAGTTGTGCTCATCTCATATGCATATGTTACTGCCAATACCACAATGGGACGTTATCTCTATGCCGTAGGTGGAAACGAAAAGGCCACCGACCTTTCCGGTATCGATTCCAGGAAAGTATATTTCTTCGCATACGTGAACATGGGTCTCATGTCCGGACTTGCCGGTATCCTCACAGTGGCCAGAGCCACACACGCAGAACCCACCTTCGGACAGGGCTATGAGATGGATGCCATCGCAGCCTGCTTCATCGGCGGAGCTTCCGCATACGGCGGCGAAGGAAATGTATTCGGTATAGTTATCGGTGCTCTGCTCATGGGTGTCATCAACATGGGTATGAGTATAGTAGGCGTGGAACCCAACTACCAGAAGGTGGTTAAAGGTATCGTTGTCTTAGCGGCGATCATCTTTGACGTTTTATCAAATAAGAAGAAAAAGTAAGGGAGGAGGAATCATGGCAAATAATAATATTGCAAAAGTACTTAAGAAGAATGCAATGCTTATAGTCCTTGTCCTGGTGTATATCTTTTTCACTGCTATGACAGGCGGGAAGATGTTCGAGGCTATGAACTTTAACGCATTGATAACACAGAATGCGTATGTATTCGTCCTTGCGACAGGCATGCTGATGTGTATGCTGACAGGTGGAAATATCGACCTTTCCTGCGGCTCCTTTGTTTGTTTCCTTGGTGCCATAGGCGGTATATTGATGGGTGTAAAGGAGCTTCATCCCGGAGCAGCCATAGTGGTCATGCTCCTGATCGGCCTGGTGTACGGCTGTATCTTAGGCTTCCTTATAGCATATGTGAACATACCGCCGTGGATCGCTACACTGGCAGGTTATCTGGCATTCAGAGGCTGGGGTACAGCACTCCTTAGCTCCAACAGTACAACAGGAAGTATCTCCCTTGCAGCAAAGAAGGATTACCTTGCTATCTTTTCCGGAAAGGTATTCTCCACTCCTGCAAATCAGATCAACATATTATGTATGGTTGTCGGGATCCTGGCCTGTGTGGCAGTCATAGCCATCTCTTTCATGAGCAGGGCAAATAAGGTAAAGAAGGGTTATGAAGCAGAGTCCATGAGTACACTTCTTATAAAGTGTGTCCTTTCATCTGCGGCTATCCTGCTCTTTGCATACAAGCTGGCTAAGGCAGGCGGTATACCCACTGTTCTTATATGGGTGACCATAATCGTCCTGATATATCATTTCATCACCTCCAGCACCACGGTGGGCAGATATTTCTACACCATCGGTGGAAATGCCGAGGCAACAAGGCTTTCCGGTGTTGATACAAGAAAGATAATGTTCATCGCATACCTCAATATGGCTATGCTGACGGCAATAACCACCTTCATAGTTACCTCAAGATTCCAGGCAGCCAATTCACAGGCCGGAACCTATTATGAGATGGATGCCATCGCAGCCTGCGTGGTCGGCGGAGTTTCCGCATACGGTGGATCCGGCAACATCTTCGGTATGGTTATAGGTGCTACGCTCATAGGTGTTATAAACCTGGGCATGTCACTTATGGGCGTTGATGCCAACTGGCAGAAGGTCGTAAAGGGTGTCGTCCTTCTTGCGGCTGTAGTATTTGATATCCTTGCAGAGAAGAAGACAGGAAAGGCCTGATATCTTAGTGCAAAGATAATGATAAGATCATAAAGACGCGGGAGACCTCAGGGTCTCCCGTATTTTTTTATAGGCATTCGGATTTGCCTAATGCGCCTATATACTGTAAAATGTATTGAGTTATGTGAAAACATGGGATAACAATATTCAGATAGGAGATAGATATGAAAGATATAGGGAGTACACAGTTTTTTAAGGTTGAGACAGAGCCCGAGACAGGAGTAAGAGTGGTCCTGCAGGCTGTCTACGAGGCATTGACTGAAAAGGGATATAATCCCGTCAATCAGATCGTCGGATATATAATGTCCGGCGACCCCACGTATATCACAAGCCATAATAATGCCAGAAGCCTCATCATGAAGGTGGAGAGGGATGAGCTTGTGGAGGAGCTTCTCACCGACTATATCAAGAATAAGCAGTGGAATGACAAGTGATACAAAGGCAGATCGTCCCCGGCGCATAATGGGGCTGGATCTGGGATCCAAAACCGTCGGGGTTGCAGTGACCGACGGTCTTGGGCTTACGGCTGTGAGTCTTGAGATCATCAGAAGAGAGAAGGAAAATCACTTAAGACAGACATACAGACGCATACAGGAACTGATATCCGATTACGATATCGGTCTTATAGTTTTGGGTCTGCCGCTGAACCTTGACGGGACCGAAAGCGAAAGGTCTAAAGTCTCCAGATCCTTCGGTAAGGAGCTTGCAAAACGCACCGGACTGGAGGTTGTGCTGCAGGATGAGAGACTGACTACCTACGAAGCCGACTCGATAATAAAGGAAACCGGTAACCATAGGAAGAACCGCAAGGACCATATAGACTCTATGGCAGCTGCTATCATATTAACGGATTACCTTGATCAGGACAGGACAAGATGACAGGCATCACTTTTACGGACGAAAACGGAAATGAAATAGAATACGAAGTGATAAACAGCACCACTCTGGGTGGAAACACTTATCTGTTGGTAGCTGATGAGAATGACAACGCATTGATATTAAAGGAGAATTATTCCAAAGAGGACGAAGAAACGGCAGCATATACGGAGGAGCTTACGGCAGCCGAATATGATGCCGTCGCCGCTGTTTTCAGGGAACTGCTGGAGGAAGACGATATCGGTCTCGAGGAATAGATAAGTATAAAGGAGTTCCATAGTTTTGAAAAAACCAAATATCGCAAAACCTCATTCAAAGCTTGCGATCATTCCGCTGGGCGGCCTTGAGCAGATCGGCCTGAATATCACAGCCTTTGAATATGAGGATTCGATAATCGTCGTGGATTGCGGGCTGGCATTTCCCGAGGATGAGATGCTGGGCGTGGATCTGTGTATCCCGGATGTTACTTATCTCGAGGAGAACATCGACAGGGTCAAGGGCTTTGTGATAACCCACGGGCACGAGGATCACATAGGCGCGCTGCCCTATATACTGCAAAAGGTAAATGCACCTATTTACGCAACAAAGCTGACCATAGCTCTTATAGAGAAAAAGCTTGAGGAGCATGGTCTTACAAAAACCGTAAAGAGGAAGGTCATAGCCCATGGGCAGTCCATAAACCTGGGTCAGTTCAGGATAGAATTCATACAGACAAATCATTCTATCGCTGATGCAGCCGCACTTGCCATATACTCTCCCGCCGGGATAGTGGTCCATACAGGTGATTTTAAGGTAGATTACACACCTGTTTACGGCGATGCCATAGACCTGCAGAGGTTTGGCGAGATCGGTAAAAAGGGCGTGCTTGCCCTCATGTGTGATTCTACCAATGCGGAGCGGGAAGGCTTTACCAAATCAGAGAAGACTATAGGCAAGATCTTTGACGAGATATTCGGAGATCATCCCGAGAACAGACTGATAATAGCAACCTTTGCTTCCAATGTGGACAGGGTTCAGCAGATAGTCAACACAGCCCACAGATACGGCCGGAAGGTGGCTGTGGAGGGCCGTTCCATGGTCAATGTCATAGAGACCGCCACAGAGCTGGGCTATATCATGGTTCCCGAGAACACTCTGGTGGATCTTAATGATCTCAAGAATTATCCGGACGAAAAGACCGTGATAATCACCACCGGATCTCAGGGAGAATCCATGGCGGCTCTTTCCAGGATGGCACAGAGTATACACAGGAAGGTCACCATCAAGCCTACGGATACGGTAGTATTCTCGTCAACACCCATACCCGGTAATGAAAAGGCCGTGGATAAGGTGATAAATGAGCTTGAAGCCCAGGGAGCTGAGGTCATATTTCAGGATGTCCATGTATCGGGACACGCCTGCAGGGAGGAGATAAAGCTTATTTATTCCCTTGTGAAGCCGAAGTATGCCATCCCCGTACACGGAGAGATAAGACACAGGCATGCTCAGGCAAGGATCGCAAAGGAGCTGGGCTATGATACAGAGCACATCATCCTGATGCATTCGGGAGATGTACTTGAGATCGCAGATGATATAACCCCCAAGATCGCAGGGCGCGTCCAGACCGGAGCGGTATACGTGGATGGCCTGGGAGTTGGAGATGTAGGTTCCACTGTACTGCATGACAGACAGCATTTAGCCGAGGACGGAGTAGTGGTCATAGCTCTTGCCATGGAGCGTGGCACCAATCAGGTTCTGTCCGGGCCGGACATCATATCCCGGGGCTTCGTTTATGTCAGAGAGGCAGATGAGCTGATGGAGGATGCCACCGGCGTGCTTGAGGATACCATAGAGGAGCTTCAGGGCAGGAACGTGAACGACTGGGGCAAGATCAAACAGGCTCTTCGGGAAAATCTGTCCAGCTACATATGGCAGAAGACCAAGAGAAGACCCATGATCCTGCCTGTGATAATGGAGATATAAGGTGTATACGGAAAAAGAACTTAGAGAGCATGTGGATGAATTTGCCGACATGATAAGGCAGACACAGGAATTCAATGACTATGTACATATGGTAGAGGTGTTAAAGAGGAGACCCGATCTGTATGATGCCGTAATGGTCTTTAGGCGTGAGAATTATTATCTGCAGCATGCACCCGAGCAGGAGGATATATATGACAGGGTCATAGAGCTTCGTGACAGGAATGAGGAGCTTTTGAACAATCCGGAGGTCTATGACTATCTTCTGGCAGAATGGACCTTTTTCCATATGCTTCAGAATCTATTCGACAGACTGATGGGAGAACTGGATTTGTGACATGAAGATCAGAGAATTCGTTGCGAGCATACTTAATTTCATAATAAGAGCCCTGCTCCTTGTGGCTATAATCTACGGTATCAAGGAGCTGTGCCTCAAGGCATATGACTATGGTTACAGGATCTATTCGGAGCCGCCTATGGCCGAGGGCGAGGGCGTTGATATAGTCGTGGAGATACCCATGGGCTGTTCGGCGGCCGATACCGGCAAACTGCTGAAGGAGTACGGATTGATCAGGGATGATAAGCTTTTCGTTATGCAGGAACTGCTCTCTGATTACCATGATAAGCTTGAGCCCGGCACATATGTGCTCAGCACATCGATGACTGCGGAGGAGATGATGAAGGTCATGTCGCCCTCCGTCGGGGAGGAGGATTCTGAAGAAGATGGATGACAGTCGAGTAGCGGAATTTATCAGGTCCTATATAAAGGACAGGGATGCACTCATGACCAGGATGAAGGATGAGGCAAGGGAGAGTAACGTTCCCATAGTCAGGGAAGAAAGCGGAGCCTTTATCCTTACGGTTATGGCGCTTCTTAAGCCGGAAAGCGTACTGGAGCTGGGAACAGCCACGGGTTATTCTGCCATCCTTATGGCCGGTTCCTGTAACAGTGTGAAAAAGATCGATACCATCGAGAACTGGCAGGCCAGGATACCTTTGGCCAGAAAGAACATAGAGGAGGCGGGCCTTTCGGATGTTATATCTGTCCTGGAAGGCGACGCATTAGAGGTGATGAAGGGACTGGAGGGGCCCTATGATATGGTATTCATAGATGCGGCCAAGGGACAGTACCCCGACTATCTGGAGGAAGCCATAAGGCTGACCCATAAAGGCTCGGTTATAATCTCCGACAACATACTTCAGGACGGAGACATACTGGAGTCCAAATTTGCAGTGGAGAGAAGACATCGCACCATACACAAACGTTTGAGAGACTTCCTTGACAGGATAACTGCAGACGAAATGTTCACTACCTCCATAATACCCATAGGAGACGGCGTTACCTTCTCGGTCAGGAACACATGAAGAAACCGGAACTGTTGTGCCCTGCAAAAGGATTGGAGGAGCTGCGGACCGCGGTGATATACGGAGCGGATGCGGTGTATATCGGCGGAGAAGCCTTCTCCCTGAGGGCCAAGGCAAAAAACTTCAGCAGGGAGGACATGGCAGCAGGGATAAGCTTTGCTCATGAAAGAGGAGTCAGGGTCCATGTCACAGCCAACATCCTTGCCCACGACCGGGACCTTACCGAGGCATATGATTACTTTGAGGAATTAAAAAGCCTGAAGCCCGATGCCCTGATAATAGCGGATCCCGGTATGTTTACCATAGCGGGTGAGGTGTGCCCGGAAATAGACAGACATATATCTACTCAGGCGAATAACACCAACCACATGACCTACAGGTTCTGGCACCGGCAGGGAGCAAAAAGAGTGGTTGCCGCCAGGGAGCTGACCCTTGCTGAACTGAAGGAGATACGGTCTGCCATTCCCGAAGATCTGGAAATGGAATGCTTCATTCACGGAGCCATGTGCATATCCTATTCCGGCAGATGCCTCCTTTCCAACTATCTGACAGGAAGGGATGCCAACGGCGGAGAATGCACCCATCCGTGCAGATGGAAATATGCCCTTATGGAGGAGACAAGGCCCGGAGAATACATGCCCGTTTTCGAGAACGAGAGGGGTACCTATATCATGAACAGCAAGGATCTTAACATGATAGAGCATATCCCGGAGCTTATAGAAGCGGGTATAGATTCCTTCAAGATAGAGGGACGCATGAAGACAGCCCTGTATGTGGCCTGTGTAGCCAGGACCTACAGGAGAGCAATAGACGATTATATGGAAGATCCCGAAAGATACCGGAGCAACCTTGAATGGTACAGGGAAGAGATCGGCAAATGCACCACCAGGAATTTTACCACCGGATTCTATTTCGGTAAGCCCGGTGACGATGCGCAGATATATGATTCCAATACCTATGTGACCGGATATGTTTATCTTGGCCACGTGGAAAGAGTATCGGATGACGGAAGCTTTATCCTCCACCAGAAGAATAAATTCTCTGTGGGAGAAGAGATCGAGATCATGAAGCCGGACGGATGCGATGAAAAGTGCAAGGTTTTGTCCATAAAGGATGCGGAGGGTGCAAAGCAGGACAGCGCACCTCATCCGGGACAGGAGATATCTGTCAGGCTGACAGGAAAAGCATGCGAGTATGACATTCTGAGGAGAAAAAATGGCACTGATCAGCGTAGTAGTACCCTGCCTTAACGAGCAGGAAGCCATACCCTATTTTTATAAGGCCATATGCGAAACAGCCCGGAGCATGTCTGTGACATGGCCGGAGCTTGATTTTGAATTTATTTTTATAGATGACGGCAGTACCGACGATACCATGTCCGTCATAGAGGGTCTCAGGAAGGATGATAAAAGAGTGAGATTCGTCTCCTTCAGCAGGAATTTCGGCAAGGAAGCGGCACTGTTCGCAGGTCTTACATATTCCAGAGGAGATTATCTGGTGACCATGGATGCGGATATGCAGGATCCTCCCGCGCTGCTGCCTGATATGTATAAGGCTGTGACGGAGGAGGGATACGATTCCGCCGCCACCAGACGCATAACCAGAAAAGGAGAGCCCTTCATCCGCTCCGTATTTGCCAGAGCATTCTATCGCCTTATAAACAGGATGAGCTCTGCGGATATAGTGGATGGTGCCAGGGATTATCGGATCATGACGAGACGTATGGTGGATTCCATCTTAAGCATGACGGAATACAACAGGTTCACCAAGGGTATCTACGGCTGGATCGGATTCAAGACGAAATGGATAGAATTCGAAAATGTGGAGAGGATAGCAGGAGAGACAAAATGGTCCTTCTGGAAGTTGTTTAAATACGCCATTGAGGGCATCATAGGCTTTTCTACCATGCCCTTGTCCATAGCGACATGGTTCGGGCTGTGTATGTCCCTGATATCCTTTTTGGGAATACTGTTCATCATAATAAAGAAGCTTGTATACGGAGACCCCACAAGCGGGTGGTCATCCCTGGTCTGCATCATGCTCCTGATAGCCGGGATACAGTTGTTCTGTATGGGTGTCATAGGACAGTATCTTGGAAAGACATACCTGGAGTCCAAGAAGAGACCGATATTCATAGCAAAAAAGACATCCGATGACGAGGAAAGATAATGAAGCTCATAATACAGATACCCTGTTATAACGAAGAAAAGACCCTGACCATAGCGCTGGATGCCCTTCCCAAGCATATAGACGGCATAGACGAGATAGAGTATCTCATCATAAATGACGGCAGTAAGGATGAGACAGTGCAGGTAGCCAGAGACTGGGGAGTAAACTACGTGGTAAGCTTTCCGCAGAATAAAGGCCTGGCCAAGGGATTTATGGCGGGTATCGATGCCTGCATAAGGAACGGCGCAGACATCATCGTCAATACCGATGCCGACAATCAGTACTGCGGTGAGGACATAGAAAAACTGGTAAGGCCCATCCTTGACGGTGAGGCTGAGATAGTCATCGGAGAAAGACCCATAGATTCCATCGAGGATTTTTCACCTCTGAAGAAAAAACTTCAGCATCTGGGAAGCTATGTGGTGCGCAAGGCTTCCGCCACGGATATACCCGATGCACCTTCTGGCTTCAGAGCCTTCTCCAAGGATGCTGCCATGCATCTTAATGTGATCAATCAGTACACCTATACGCTGGAGACCATAGTTCAGGCGGGCAGGAACAGGATGGCCATAACCTCCGTGCCCATAAGGACCAATCCGGAATTAAGAAAGTCCAGGCTCTTTCACAGCATGGGAGGTTATATCAAGAAATCCATGCTGACCATAATAAGAGCCTTCATGATGTACAAACCGCTGGTATTCTTTTCCATATGCGGTCTCATACCCTTCATCATCGGAGTCATATATGTGATCCGTTTCCTGATCTTCTATTTCAGGGGTAACGGGCTTGGACACACGCAGTCACTGGTAGTAGCATCCATGCTGATAATGATCGGATTCATGACCATGATACTGGGTCTGCAGGCTGACGTCATTGCGGCAAACAGAAAGATACTGGAGGATGTCCAGTACAGGATCCGCAGGATGGAGGCCGAGAATTCCGGGCGGGATGATACTGCAGGCAGGATCGAAGTAGACGCCAAAAGCGGTAATAAAAACACGGACGACAAGCATGACAGCAAGTGAGAACAGCGAGAATAAAAAGAAAATAGTGATGATAGGGCCCGTATATCCCTTTAAGGGCGGCATAAGCCACTATACCGGGCTTATGTACCGTGCGCTGGCAGAGAGCTTCGATGTGACCATGATCTCTTATTCCATGCAGTATCCAAAGATCCTGTTCCGCAAGGAGCAAAGGGATTACGGCAATGACAGCTTCAAGGTAGAGAATACCGAATATATACTGAATACGGCAAGTATATCCAGCATCAGGTCAACGGCAGAGCGGATAAACGAGCTGGATCCGGATCTTGTCATCATACAATGGTGGCATCCTTATTTTGCTCCATGCTACCGTATGCTGATAAAGAGGCTGAAGCCACGGGTCATGTTCATATGCCATAACGTATTCCCTCACGAGAGATTTCCCTTTGACAGGATGCTGACCCGCATGACTCTGAAAAAGGGAGACTTCTTTATCCTGCATTCCGACAGGGAGGCAGATGAACTGAAGAAGATCATCCATGATGCCCGTTATCAGGTCAATATGCATCCCACCTACAGCGAGTTTAAGCGGGTCGAGGAGGCCTCGGATGCGATCCCGGTGGACCAGTCATCGGTGCTTCTGTTTTTCGGGTTTGTCAGGAAATACAAGGGACTGCATATCCTTATTGAGGCCATGGAGTCCATACCCGAGGTAGTACATCTGAACATAGTAGGTGATTTCGGCAACGCTAAGGCAAAATATATGCGGCTTATAGAGGAGCGCCATCTTTCGGACAGGATCTCCGTCAAGGATGGTTACATACCCGATAAAGAGGTGGGAGAATACTTCGATCGATGCGACGCCGTGGTGCTTCCTTATCTGGATGCAACCCAGTCAGGTATAGCACAGATCGCCTTCGGATTTGAGAAACCGGTCATAGCCACAAGGGTAGGAGGACTTCCCGAGGTTGTGATAGATGGTGAGACAGGAGTCCTATGCGAACCGGGCAATGCCCAGGAGCTGGCAAAGGCCATCCAGAGGTTCTACGAGTTAAAGAAGGAAGTTGACTTCAAGCAGAATATACAAAACGATGCCGTCCGGTTCAGCTGGAATAGAATGGTTAAGACCATAAGTGAACTGTCAGGCTTGGGTTAGGTGGAGAGATTGGGTTTTCTTGGCAGAAAAATGGAGGAAGGAGCATCAGGGATCTACAGATCCCTGATCTATCCCTTTGTAAGAGCAGCAACAGAGATTAAGACAGACAGCATCATGAAGCAGAAGTCCTATCTCAAAAGGACGGTCCTTTACGGTAAGAACTATGTGGGCAAAGGAGCGATATTAAAGGACTGTTCCCTGGGCTTCGGTTCGTATGTTCAAAGCGGCTGTGACTTCACTGATACCGATATAGGGAAGTATACCTGTATAGGCAGCAACGTAAGGACAGTCATAGGATCGCATCCCACAAAAAAACTTGTAGCCATGCACCCGGCCTTCAATGATCCCGATGCGAAGCTGGGTTATTCCTATGCAAAGGAAAAAACATATGAGGATGCACCGAAGGGCCGCACCTGTATAGGAAATGACGTATGGATCGGAAATAATGTCCTCATCATGGGCGGAGTCAGCATAGGAGACGGAGCGGTGATAGGGGCAGGAGCCCTGGTGACAAAGGACGTTAAGCCTTATTCCGTTAATGTGGGAGTTCCCGCCGGCTTGGTAAGATATCGCTTTGAAGAAGAAGATATAGAAAGACTCCTTAATGAAAAATGGTGGGATAAGGATGAGAAATGGATCATGGACAATATTGACCGTTTTGCTGATATAGAGGATTTCTTTGAATGTTGAAACCTGCTGTAGTCTGCGTTGGATATAACAGACCGGCAAGCCTTTTACGGCTTCTTGGGTCACTTGAAAAAGCAGACTATAAAAATGACGATACAGTACTGATAATAAGCCTGGATAAGAGCGATTCGAAAGAATGCGAGGAGACGGCACAGGCATTTGAATGGACCCACGGAACGAAAAGAGTGGTGACCCATGACCGTAATCTGGGTCTTAAGGCTCATGTCCTGGAGTGCTTTGCCTATGCCGAGGAGTACGGCAGTGTCATCCTTTTGGAGGACGATCTTATATGCAGCCCGGGGTATTATGAATATGCCGCGGCTGCCCTTTCTTTTGCGGATAAGTATCCCATGATCGCCGGTGTTTCACTGTATGATCACAGGTTCAATGTATTTTTGAGAGAGCCCTTTGAGAAGATATCCGACGGCTTCGATAATTATTACATGCAGTTTGCCCAGAGCTGGGGCCAGGCGGTAACTAAGGAAATGTGGCTTGACTTCAAGCAGTATCTTGCGGACCATGATGGATGTGATCTGCGCTGTAAGGGCATGCCCGATGAGGTTGCGGCATGGGGAGAGGGAAGCTGGCTGAAATACCATATAAGGTATCTCATCGACAGCAACAGATATTTCCTTTATCCGAGGGAAAGCCATACCACCAATTTCATGGCCTTCGGAGAGCACTCGGATAAACCCAACAGGGACCTGCAGGTTACGCTTTCGGGCCCTATAAGGAGAGAACTGCTCTTTTCCGATCCGTCATCCTCCATGGCAGTATATGATGCCTTCTTTGAGAACGTGAAGCTGGATCACCCGGCCGATCTTTATGGGCTGAAACACAGGGAGGGCAAGCTTGACGGTGAAAGGTTTTATTCTACTGAGGCACTGTCCTATAAAGTGGACAAAACCTATGCCCTGGAGATGAGACCCTTTGAGAGCAATATTACGGAGGACATCGAAGGAAGAGGTATTTTCCTCTATGATCCCTCAAAGAGCGGTCCAAAACCCAAAAAGACAGGGGACAGGATCAGCTACTTCTTCCGGGGTATGAGCATGAAGAAGGCCTACGGCTATGTCGGGGAGAAGATAAGATAGCAAATGTGCGGGATCTACGGAGTTTATAATAAAAGAATAGACGAGCTTCTGGCAAAAAGATGTCTTGATGAGATAGCTCACAGAGGACCTGACGGAGAGGGCCTTGTTATGTGGGATCATGTGACCTTCGGCCACAGGAGGCTTGCCATCATGGATGTTTCCGACAACGGACACCAGCCCATGAGCGATGCCTCCGGCAGGTACCATATCATCTTTAACGGTGAGGTTTACAACTTTCTGGAGATAAGGAGAGAGCTGGCAAACAAGGGATACCGCTTCGTAAGCGATTCGGATACGGAGGTCATCCTGTATGCCTACATCGAGTGGGGAGAAGGATGCCTTGACCGCTTCAACGGCATGTGGGCCTTTGCCATATACGACAGGGAAGAGGATACCGTCTTCCTCTCCAGGGACCGGTATGGGGTAAAGCCTTTATTCTACATAGAAGGTCAGGGACCGGAGGGTTCCTATGTAGCCTTTGCTTCCGAAATGAAAGCTCTGCTTCCCATGATGGATCATCCGGAGCCCAACAGGAAGATAACACTTAATCCCAAGTGCTATACAAGATATGAGATCTCGGATGAATGTGTCTTTATGGGGATAAAAAGACTTCCCGCCGGTTCGAATATGCATATCGATAGACACGGGAAGAGGATCAGCAGGTGGTACAGGACTTTGGATCATCTGATGAAGGATGTCCCGGCGGATTACGAGGCGCAGACAGCCCTTTTCAGAGAGCTTTTCCTGGATGCCGTTAAGATGAGGATGAGATCGGATGTGACCATAGGGACGGCTCTGTCCGGAGGTCTTGATTCCTCTGCGGTGATATCCGCCATGGCTCACATAGGGAATAAGGACGATCTGGAGCGTGTCCAGAAGGATTGGCAGCATGCCTATGTTGCATCATTTCCCGGCACCACCGTTGATGAAACGGACTGGGCAAAAAAGGTCACGGACAACCTTAATATCAAGGCGACCTTTGTAAATATGGATCCCTCAAGGTATGCTAACGAGCTGGATGAGATGTTCTACAGGTTCGAGGAGCTCTATCTTACAAGCCCCATACCCATGATGGTGCTGTACCGCTCCCTGAGGGAGGATAATACCCTTGTGACCATAGACGGCCACGGGGCAGATGAGCTTTTCGGAGGTTATACCTTTGACTTTATAGAGGCTATGTCCGATGCAAAGAGCAGGGAAGAGATCGAGATGATAGCCAAGGCCTATAACGGCAGCTTCCCCCACGACGGCAGCAACAATTCCAGAAAGGAAATGAAGCCGGAGAGCCTGTATCGGGACTACAGGATAAAAAAGATCAAAAGACGTCTGAAGGGAGATGTGTACAAAAGCCTGGAAACAGGCAGTCCGGAGTTTGAAAGCCTGGATCATCTGAACAAGGTACTCTATGCATCGACTCACGAGACCATCCTGCCCACTCTTTTGCGAAACTACGATCATTACGCCATGGCATCGGGAGTGGAGATAAGGATGCCCTTTATGGATCACAGGATAGTTGAACTGGCATTTTCCATCGGATTCTTATCCAAGCTTCACGGAGGATATTCGAAGTCCATCATAAGGGACGCCATGAAGGGGATCATGCCGGAAGAGGTCAGGACGAGGAGAACGAAGATCGGCTTTAACACACCCATTGTGGAGTGGATGAAGGGTCCCCTTAAGGAATACTTTATGGCAGCCGTCACGGAACAGGATTTTTTGAACTCGGACCTTATAGATCCCGGAAAAGTAAGGACCAAGGTAGAGCAGGTGATAACCGATCCCGGGGCAACGTTTGCCATGGGAGAGGAAGCATTCAGCGCCATCTATCCATATTTATGGCATAGGGCATTTTTGAGACACAGATGAAAGGTATCATAGAAAAGATCAGATATATATTTAACAGGAAGCAGCAAAATACCATGATACTGCTTCTTGCAGGGATATTCGTGGGAGCGGTCTTTGAGCTCTTCGGAGTATCTCTTTTCATGCCGCTTGTTGAAGTGATATCGACTCCCGATAAGATAAGATCCAGCAGGATCCTCAGTCATTTTGTGGATGCACTGTCTCTTGAGGATATGACACAGGTATTTGTGGCTCTGGCCGTTGCCATCATTATCATCTACGTGGTGAAAAACGTTTATCTGAGCGTGCTCTATTATTTCCTTTACAGGTTTATATTCAATAACCAGCTTGTCATATCTACAAGGCTCATCAGCTGCTATCTGCGCAAGCCCTACGCATATCATCTTGATAAGAACACCTCCGAGATGATCAGGAATATCATGATGGATACAGAGAGGCTGTTCCAGCTGATCCTGCAGTTCATGAACCTTATGTCGGAGCTTTTGATGTCTCTGCTTTTGATCATCTACCTGCTGCTTTCGGATACTGCCATGACCGTCTCCATTGCCTGCATCCTTACGGTATTCATGGGAGGATACATGCTCCTTACCCACAAGAGGGTCAAGAGATACGGCAAGATAAACCAGGACTACGAAGGCAGGATGCACCAGGCTATAGAGGAAGCCCTCGGGGCCGTAAAGGATATCAAGATCCTCCACAGAGAGGACTATTTCGTTGAGAGATTTGAAAACAGCGGCAGATATAAGATGAGTTCCATAGTGAATATGAACTTTTTCGGAGCGGTGCCCAAGTATCTTATCGAGATGGTCTGTATAGTAGGCATCCTGGCTGTGATGATAGTAAAGGCACTTATGGGCAATGACATGAATACCATGATCCCCCAGCTTGCGGCCTTTGCAGTGGCAGCCTTCAAGATGCTTCCCTCAGTAGGCAAGATATCCAATTATCTGAACGGCATAACCTTCCTAACACCATCCATAGATCTTATATACAACGATCTTAAGGATACGGAGGACATGCTGAGGATCGAACACAAGGATGAGAGCAATGCGCCTGATACCTCCGATGCCGACAGCATAAGCGTGGACCACGTAAGCTTTGCCTATTCCGGAAGCGAGAGGAATGTGCTGGACGACGTCAGCTTCTCCATACCTGTAGGAAGCTCCGTGGGATTCATAGGAACCACGGGCTCAGGCAAGTCTACCATGGCTGACGTGATCCTGGGTATACTTAAGCCTCAGAAGGGTACTATCCGGTTCGGCAGCATGGACATTGGCGAATATCCCTTCACCTGGTCCAAAAAGCTTGCATACATACCCCAGTCCATATATCTTGCGGATGAATCCATAAAGGAGAACATAGCCTTTGGTATCAGGGAGCAGGACATAGATGAGGATAAGGTATGGGCAGCCATCGAGGAGGCCCAGCTTACCACATTCATCAGATCCCTGCCCGGAGGTATCAATACAGGAGTCGGAGAGAGAGGGGTGAGACTCTCCGGCGGACAGAGACAGA
The DNA here is from genome assembly GCA_946616305.1 of uncultured Lachnospiraceae bacterium. Classification (GTDB taxonomy): domain Bacteria; phylum Bacillota; class Clostridia; order Lachnospirales; family Lachnospiraceae; genus NK4A144. Next base: position 26,888 of record CAMOIV010000006.1, read on the forward strand.
GGATAGGCATAGCCCGTGCACTTTACGGCGATCCGGAGCTTCTGGTGCTGGATGAAGCAACCTCCGCCCTGGACAATGAGACCGAGAAGGCCGTCATGGATGCTATAGATTCTCTTCACGGCAGAAAGACCATGATAATAATCGCCCACAGGCTCACCACCATCAAAAACTGCGATCTGATATTTGAGGTAAAGGACGGACAGGTGAGAGAGGTGGCAAGAGAAGAATTTGAACGCGCCCTCAAGGAGCAGACATTAGATGAATGAACCCGTGCTCTCAGTATTATTCATAACCTATGATCACGAACGGTATGTCAGAAGAGCCCTGGATTCCGTCCTTATGCAGAAGACGGATTTCGATTTCGAGATCGTTGTGGGAGAGGATCATTCCACGGACAGCACGAGACAGATCCTTGATGAATACAAAGCAGCATATCCTGACAGGATCAGACTGCTGTACAGATCCAGGAATTTCGGCAGGCCCACTCTCAATGTCTATGAAACTGCCATGGCATGCCGGGGCAGATATATAGCAACTCTGGAGGGGGATGATTACTGGATCGATGAATACAAACTCCAGAAGGCAGTTGATTATCTGGAGGAACACAAGGATCATTGGGGATGCGCCAATCCCTCCCTGCTTGTGGGAGACGATGAGGAGGAGTTACAGGATACTTCTCCCCTTAATATGTATGATTGGAAAAAGGACGAATATACCATAGACGATTATCTTTCCTCGGATATATGGCCGGGTCAGACCGCCTCTGTGGTCACAAGGAATTTCTGGAAGGACGGACTGTACGATTATACGGTCATATACAGAGCACATGATTTTATCGATGACGCTTGGATCCTGCTTTTCACACTGCTCCATGGTCCCATACACCGCTTTGATGAGAAGATGTGCGCCTGGAGATATGTCATGAAGGATGACGGCAAGAACTGGAATTCCCTTAACATTCAGAGGAATAAATACATGCAGGAAACGTATTTTCATGTGGCGAGGCTTTACTGGCTGGAGCAGTATAAAAAACCGGGTGTGGCGGAAAAGAAGCAGGCACGTTATTATTTCAAGCTGGGTACTTCCGTCTTTGTAAAGCACCCGTCAGGTGAATCCTTTAAGCTGTTCCTTACGGTGCTTAAATATGATCTCTTTCATGTGATGCTTCATCTGCCAAAGCCGGCACTGACGGAGGAAACGGGAGCATGGACCGTGGGAGAGCTTCCGGAGGTGACAGAATACTGATGATAGTACAGCAGCTAAACTCCGGACTCGGAAATCAGATGTTCCAGTATGTATTCTTCAGGTCGCTTAAGAAGGCTCATCCTGAAGTCAGAGTAAAGGCGGACCTTACCTGGTTCAAGTGGAATAACGCCCATCAGGGATATGAACTAAAGAAGCTCTTCGGTATCGATCTGCCGGAAGCGGATCCATGGGAGATAGCCATAACTTCCGGGCAGTTCCCCCACACCGTTAAGGGTTACAGATATATCAACCGGGGCCTTAGGATATTTGATACAAAATATATTGAAAGCCATGTTGTGGACGAGATACCCTTAAAGGACATGAGAGCCTTCGATACAAAAAAGAATCTTTATCTTACGGGCTATTACATATCGGAGGTTTATTACAGAGATGACATGGATGAGATAAGGAAGATATTTTCCTTCTCAAAGGATGAGACATCCAGCTCGTCGGTCATGGCACATAATATAACCATGTCACAGTCGGTTTCCATACATGTAAGAAGAGGAGACTATCTGGATCCCATATATAACGGAAAGTTCGATCTGCTGCGGGAGGATTATTACCGGGCAGCGGTATCGAGGATGAGAGAGATATACGGGCACCCTCATTTCTACATCTTCTCGGATGATAAGGATTTCATAAGAGAAGCCTTTGACTGGATACCGGAAGGAGAGCGCACGGTTGTATCCGGCAACAACGGAGCGGATTCATGGAGGGATATGTATCTGATGAGCCTTTGCAAAGGGAATATCCTGGCCAATTCCACCTTCTCCACCTGGGGAGCGCTGCTTGGAGATCCAAAGGACAGACACGTGATATACCCCTCGGCATATATATCGGGAAAAGACAGTGAGGTAAAGACCTTCGAAGGATGGGAGAGATTATAGGAACATGAACAAAAAGATCCTGGTAACACGTTCATCCATGCCGCCCATGGATGAATACATAAATGAGATAAAGGAAATGTGGGACACTCATTGGCTCACCAATGCAGGTAAGAAGCATGAAGAGCTGAGAGGACTTCTTAAGGATTATCTGGGGGTTAAAGATCTGGAGCTTTTTACCAACGGTCATATGGCTCTTGAACTGTCCTTAGCCGCACTTGGCCTTAGTTCCGGGGAGGTGATAACATCCCCCTTTACCTTCGTTTCAACCACCAACGCCATAGTAAGGAGCGGCCTAAAGCCCGTCTTCTGCGATATCAAAGAGGATGATTATACCATGGATCCCGATAAGATGGAGGCTCTTATAACAAAGGATACCGTGGCTGTAATGCCCATACATGTGTACGGCAATGTATGCGATATAGAGAGGATACAGGAGATAGCTGATCGTCATGGCCTTAAGGTGATATACGACGCTGCTCACACCTTCGGTGAAAGCTATAAGGGACGCGGCATCGGCTCATACGGTGACATCAGCTGCTTCAGCTTCCATGCCACCAAGGTATATAACACCATAGAAGGGGGAGCGGCCTGCTTTGCGGATGCCTCATTGGGTGAGAAGCTGGCACAGATGAGGGACTTTGGCATAGTGGATGAAGAAAGAGTGGCTTATGCAGGCCCCAATGCCAAGATGCATGAATTCAGCGCTGCCATGGGCATATGCAACTTAAGACACGTTGATGAGGAGATCGCAAAAAGGGCAAAGGTCAGCGCCAGATATAGAGAGAGGCTTAAGGACATAGATGGCCTCATCCTCAATCCGGTAAAAAAAGACGTACGATCCAATCATGCCTACTTCCCGGTGGTGTTTGAAGAGGAAGTCTTCGGTGTCTCAAGAGACGTGGTATTTGATGCATTGAATAAGAACAACATAGGCGCCAGAAAGTATTTCTATCCCATAACAACAGCCGTGGAATGTTACCGTGACACATATGATCCTCTTGACACGCCCATTGCCAAAAGGATAAGCGAGAGCGTACTGACCCTGCCCATATACGCAGACCTTACCATGGACGAAGTGGACAGGATATGCGATGTAGTGGGAGGCTGCCGCAGAGCCTGATGTTTAACAACGATATCTATGGGATCTTTTATTCCCTTTCACTGGTGATCTTTCTGCTAGCTTTATTTATCGTGCCTATAGGAGTAACTGTCCTTGAGGGTATATATCTGGTAGCGGCACTTACCTCTGACAGGGAAAAGTCTAAGAACCTGAGACGGTCTTTTCTTGCAGTGGACCTCGTGGCGATCACCTTGGCCGTACTTCTGGAGCTTACCTATCTTTCCCTTTGTGACGTGGTCTTTACCGCAGGGTGGCAGACCCAGCTTTATAATGAACAACGGCATTCTCCGATATACGCGGAAAGCCTGCCGACTGTCATAGCTGTCCTTATTATTGGACTGGTCGGATTTTGTATCCTTGGCGTGATAAATGTAAATAAGATCCCGCCCCTGATACCGGTGCTTGCAATGTCCATGATGTATACCGGCCTGATCTTCAGTGTGGTGTTCACCTTTCATGTGATGGATCTTAAAGCAAGAGGAATACTGGATCTATACCTGCTCCTTCCGCCCATTAACTTTATCCTTATGGGCATCCGTATAGTGGGGAGCGTAATACGTGAATACGAGCCATCACCGGAAAGGCTGGAGCGTATACAGGGATCTTCCCTGCTGTGTTCCATTGAGAAAACCCTGAAGGATGCCAGACTGTGGCCGGCTGCTGCTCTGCTTTGCATGCTGCCCCTGCTTGGGGTACTCGTGTGCATACTGATGATCTTCGGACAGTCTCCGGATGCTGCCATAAAGGCATTTACGGAAACTGCCGATTTCAGGCTGTCTGCAATGACTCCGCCACAGAACATATATTATGATGAGCATTACCTTTGTACTGTGGCAGCGGGTGGAGACCGCAGGATAGTGAAGCCCCTGCGGATGGGTGTAAGGCACGGACATCCGGTAATAGTCAATCGTCAGCTCTGCGTAGCCAATGCCTTTGAGCAGCTGATGGAGGAGCATACACCGGGACTTCATAAGGCAGTGAGATCTATTTATGACAGGTACGGTTTTCCCGTTGCAAGACTGATACGCAGTAAGATCGCCGCAGACATCGTTTATTTTATGATGAAGCCTCTGGAATGGATCTTTCTTATCGTGCTGTATGCCTCCGATGTTTATCCTGAGGACCGGATAGCCGCACAGTATACCGGAAAAAGCATAGAGGAAATAAGACATGGCGTCTGAACAGGCAGTTCAATGGTTTCGATCGGCGGGGCTCGTCGCTATAGTCATACTGCAGATCACAGTGATCCTGTTTCTGCTGTGGAAGGCTCACTCTCTCTCCACGGTTCCAGGGAAGCTCTTCTGGGCAGCCGGATCTGTCCTGGTCATAGGACTGTCTATCCTGTTCGTATTCTGTGCCATACAGCCGGGTCGGGAGGTAAAGTCTGAGAGCGACGTCCCAAAACAGACACCTGCAGAATTCTCCCCGGCAGGCCCTGACCATTCGGGCAGTGTTGTGGGATCAGTTTCAACGGATACGGGTCATCAGGATCGCGCCATAGGATCAGTTTCAGCGGATACGGGTGATGGGGATCACGTCCGTGGATCCGTTTCGGCAGATAAGGGAGATTCAGGTAATATCACAGAGATTTCTTCGGAGGATATAGGCTCCGATGATATAGTTGAGTCCGCTGTAACGGACTACCGGGCGTTGAGTGATCAGACCAGCGACGGCCTTGTAGCGATATACACAAAGGAATTCTCATCCCTCGACGGATATCGGTATCAGACCTCATGGACAACTCACGGAGAACCCGAGGCCATAGTATATGAGGATGATGACCTGGTCCGGTTCCTCCGCTATGACAGAGAATCCGATAACAAAGAGTGCCTGCTCTATGTGTACTATGAAGCAGAAAAGGAGGATGGCGGCTACTCCCCTATGGATGCTCATATCCTGGAGATGTATGCCTACGTTAAGGAAAGCGGAGAAGTCATAGCCTCCGGAAGGAGAAAATGGGAGGATATCGGATCCTCCGAGTACAGGGAAGCTACGGGCGAGTGACATTGACTAAACCGGGTAAATAATACTATAATCTATATCTGTTGCCGCCCATCTCATACCGGGAGAAAGGTGTCAGCAGCATACAAAATGGAGACGTATCGAAGCGGTCATAACGGGGCGCACTCGAAATGCGTTTGCCCTCCGGGGCACGAGGGTTCGAATCCCTCCGTCTCCGTG
>CAMOIV010000007.1 GCA_946616305.1 uncultured Lachnospiraceae bacterium
GCAGTCGGGCTTTGAGCTTTTTTGAGGAACCCTGAGGTATCCCTATGAACAGCTCACCGTGCTTCGAATAAGTAACCCTGGACCCCTCCCTCTGGGCATCCATACCCTGAGCTACGGTATATACCGCCAGATCCCTGCCGAATCTTTCCTCTATGATCCTCTCACTGGAGATACCGTTCATCATGGAAACGAATATGGTATCCTCTCCCACTATGGGAGCTATCATCTCAAGAGTATCCTTAAGGGCCGGATATTTAAGGCCAACAAGGATCATGTCCGCCAGCCCTGCCTTGTCATGAAAACTCTCTACAGTCTCCATGGGATAAGATACTTCCCTGCCGTTGATCAGGTATCTGTCATCCTTATGGCGCCTCACCCTGTCCTCATCCATAACGAATGAAGCATACCCTTTGAAATTCTCTACTATCTCTCCGCCGAAAAGAAGACCAAGAGCCCCCATTCCGACGATCGCTATATTCTTCATAACCTTCTCCGTTTATGGATCATATGATCCGCACACCATGATCAATGAAAGCACTTTTCATGTCACCGGTATATACGATATCCGGATCCCGTTTCACACCTTGCAGCATAAAGCACCTTCCCTTCGTTGCAATGCGTAGAAAAGTATACATGAAAACCCAGTGCATGGCAATCATCAAAGAACCCCCAAAAGCCCCTTTTCAGTATAGGGTGGGCGGGTCGTCGGCTATGAGTATTACTTCGCCGCTTGTATAGATGCGTTTCACATTGTGATAAGTATCCAGTATGTCTTCCGTAACGTCTTCTTTTTTGAATACATACATGGTGTCCCGATCGGGATTGCCGCTCTTAAGCTTTTTTTCACTCTCACGTATCTGATCCGTAAGCTTTTCCATATCGTCTCTTGAAAAATGGAAATTGCTCACTGTCATACCGTTTCTTAAGGCAAACATGGTATAGCCTATCATCTGGTCCCTGACCTCATCGCCGTAGAATTCCCCGAAGGTATAAGGATGCATGAACTGCACATGCTCTATATCATCTGTCCCGGTCTCGTCCCACAGATCATAAACCTCATAGTATGCCGTTATCTTATCCCTGTATCCGGAGGAGATGCTCTCGATCTTTTCGCTGAACTCAAACACCTGAAGCACGCAGCCCAGGATCAGGAGGTAGGCAAATATCTTCTTTGTATAGCATCTTGCAAAATACAGAGACATCAAGATGGTGGCATACATTACGGGCCACAGGAACCTGCCGGATGCCCTGAAGATACTCCACGCATCATATATGACACCGGGGAGAGGTATCTCAAACAGCACATGGGAATTAAAGGTGACCTTGGGTGATAGCGCTATAACCCATAGTATGACCTCTCCCGTAAGGATGGCGATGATATAGTTCTTATGCTTTGCAAAAAGGCTCTTTCGCTGAATAAAAACATACGCAGCGGAGGGTATCAGCATTATGACGGCCATTATCCCGATGTAGGAAAGGCCCTCATACTGACAGTCGATGAGCGGAAACTCCTTTATTATCCTGGAATAATCGATGGGATTGAAGAGAGAATTGAGATTGGCGCTGTATGCACCCAGTCCGTCCGACTCTCCCGTGATGTTGCCGTAGAATCCTCCGAAAAGTGCAAATACGGCTGTAGTCGATGCAAGGTAAAATACAAGATAAGACAGGAAGGTCGGTAAAGAGCCTATAACGGCCCTAAGATAAGAAACACCGCCACTCTCTTTCGAAGCTCCTGCCATTGTGGCGTCTGTCGCATCCAGCATTTCAAGCAGGGCAAAGCAAAGGAGCATAACCGATACCATGGCATATATGGTGATATGTGTCAAAACACAGAGCACTCCCAGGCCACACCATAAAATGATGCGATGCCGCCTCTTCCTTATATCCTCTCTGTACATGAACAGCATGATCCCCAGCAATATCAGATAATGCGATGCCAGTGCCGTATGATAATACATCCTCTGCCACAGAGGCGCACAGAAAAGAAAGGGTATGGTGGCAAGTATGCACTGGTCCTCGCTTACAAGAACCTTTCTCAGTAGCAGCTTTGATATGCCCCCCTGCATCATGAAACAGAAAAGCCCATACAGGCCGAAAAACTGGAAGGTTTCGGGAAGTATGGGTGATAAAATTTTAAATATAAAGCTGAATAAAGGTATGGAATCCGTGTATATCACGGAGGCAAGATAGGGATAAAAGCTGTTGTCGCAAAGCCCTATGGGGAAATGCCAGCCTGATGCGCGGTAGAGCTTCCATCCCACATAATGCTGCGAAAGATCATACCAGCCCTTTAAAAGCCAGTCTTCATAAGTAACATTCAATACACCGGGTCCGTAAAGGAGCAGGAATACAACCGCTCCCATGGCCGCTCCGATCAAGAAAGACAGATACCATTTGATATGTCTGCCGTTTACGGCCGCGTTTACGGCCGCGTTTACGGTCCCGTTCACGTTCACGTTCCCGTCCCCGGCATCCTTCTCAGTCATCAAACTCGCAGATATAGGCTACTCTGCCCTTGTAATCAGGTGCTGCCGCCAGTATGTCGGAAGGAGCATCATTGTACACGAAGCCCTTTGAGCCCTTATGGTAGAAGAAATTCACAACCATCTCATCCATGTAATCGCCTGATGCAGTCTCGGAATAGAATGTGGGTTCGCCGTAGAGCCAATGCTTGGATCTGTATGTGGAGAGGCCCTTTGTGGTAAAAGTGCCGTCATCGTTACACCAGCCGTACATATATATCCCGTCAACTCTTCCGGCACCTACCCAGAAGATCTTCTTTTCCAGTCCTTCCTTTTCTATACGGTCGCAGATATCCTTATATTCTTCCTCTGTCTCTATCCTGGCAAGGTATCCGCCCTTCTTCCTGCAGGCTTCATAAGCCTCATCCCAGGTAACATCATCCACGATAAACTCGTATCTGTGACCCTTTGTAACCTTTCTGTCCGAGGGCTCATATTCTCTTATGCACTTCTTCACGGCCGAAGCCCTTCCGAAGATCTCGGGAACCCTTTCCGCCTTGTCAAGATCGATGCAGCCCTCCAGCATTTTGTCATAGTCATTCCTGGTCACTGCCTTGTCATTCCAGAAATAATCATATATGGGATCCCCGTTCTTATCATATTCCACATGACTGTTGTCATAGGCGCCGTAAGTACCTTCCTCTACGACCCTGAAGTTGGTATTGGTCAGCTCATACAGCACGTCATCATACTCGTCGCTGTGTCCCGAGGAATATAAAAACCTGTTGCCCTCCGGTATATAAGAGTACCCTCCGGAAGCAAGGAATTCCTCCTGGATCCTGCCTCTCTTCCATGTAACGAGCTTCGCCCCTGCAGCTGAATACTGTCCGTTTATATACAGCTCCGGTATGCCGTCATCGTCGATGTTGAGCAGGTGTACCTCCTTGACATATTCCTCGCCAAGAGCATCAAGATAGTCCATATAATCCCACTTCCACTCAGGGAGACCGTTGATGAGCTCCTCCGATCCTTCCTTACCGGACTTGTCCTTATCCTCGTCACCATCAGCATTTTTACCGAAAACCAGCTTTTTATCAGACTTGGAGTCACCCTCTAAGGAGCCGTCATCCGAATCCTCACCCACATCGGAAGAGCCCTCAGCATCATCTTTGCCATCTCCGGCTTCTGTTTCGGATCCATCCAAAGCCTCTGCCTCGGATCCCTCCATATCATCCGATGACTCTTTGTCACCATCGCCATCGGCGTCATCGTCGCTCTCTTTAGTCCCGTCATCAGCGTCATCGTCGCTCTCTTTAGTCCCGTCATCAGCAGCATCGGCACTATTGCTTTCCGCACTGCCGGCGCTGCCTTTTCCGGGCATGGAGCAGCCGGTCACTATGCTCATGGAAAAAGCAACTGACAGTAAGACCCCTGCTATCCTTATCATGTATCGCCTAATAGACATTTCTATCCCCACTCCTTATACGCAGTAGATATGTGATGCCTGCATCATTTCAGCTCGTACTCAAGTTTGACCGTGATCGATGCAGTCTTCATCCTTGAGGTGGTGTCAAAGGCACCGTCATATGTATATCCGCTGGTTCCGGAATTTGCTGCCGTTATCTGGAACACACCGAGATTCGAGTTCACCAGCTTACCACAGGAAGCCCCGGACCCCTTTGCTATGATATCTATGCGATCCTTAGCATTATCCGTGGCCTTCTCTATAAGATCCAGCTTCACATCATCAAGGGTAGTACAATAATACTCCGGTGAATAGGAAGAGAACTGGATGCCTGACTCAAGCAGATCGGTAATGTCCCTTGACACCTTCTCCACCTTGTCTATGTCCTCGGATGTGACGGTGATCTGCTGCGACAGATCATAGCCGTCAGCAACAGAGTATTTATAATTACCTTCATCGTCGTAGACATCCCTGCTCCTGGGGATCACAGAGATGGAGCTGAGCTCATACTCCGAAGAATCGATGTCATTATCCTCCAGGTATTCCTTAACCGTGTCCGCATCTCTCTTTATCTGTCTGAAGGCCGCGGATGTAGTATCATCATGGGTCTCAAAGGATCCTCTCCATACTATCTTATCCGATTCGAATTCCTGGCTTGCAGATCCCGTGGCTGATATGGTATGACTCTGGGCTGACCTGAACCTTGACAGTCCAAAGGCCAGCAGGGCTGCGGCACCTATGATGGAGATACCTATGATAAGGGCCGTAAGCCAGCTCTTATCGGATCTTTTGTCGCTCCTTTTCTTTCCCTCAGCACCATTCTGACCTGCGCTGTTCTCGTTTAAGTTAGCCGTAGTCTTATTCTCTTCCATGAACGCCTCCCATATTGTCTTATCATCATCCGATCATCCCGGACCCATCAGCATTTTACTTCTTTATCTGCTTTGAAAGAACTTCCTTGGCTTTTTCCACCGCAGCATTTATACCGGAAGGATCCTTGCCGCCGGCCTGCGCCATGTTGGGTCTTCCGCCTCCGCCGCCGCCGACGCACTTGGCCACCTCTTTGATAAGGTTTCCGGCATGGACACCCTTCGCTATGGCACCCTCCGTTGCGGAGATGACCACATTGACCTTGCCCGAAACCTCTGAGAGCAATACAACCACTCCCTCTCCGATCTTGGCCTTAAGGGAATCGGAAAGATCCCTCAGGTCATTCATCTCCACGTCCTTGGGAGTCGCTGCAAGGAACTTCACACCGTCTATCTCCGTTACATTTTCACAGACATCCTTTACGGCTTCTCTTGCCGCCGCGTTTTTCATTTCCTTGATGGTTGCCGTCAGATCCTTCACAAGCTTGAACATGGATCCGATCTCGCCCGCCACATTATCCGGTGTGGCCTTTGCGATCCTGACCACCTCGTTAAACCTGTTTTCTATGTCCTTGTAATACTCTATTACATTGTCTCCGGTAAGAGCCGTGATCCTTCTGATACCGGATGCCACAGATGCCTCCGATATTATCTTGAACTGTCTGATATCGGCAGTATTCTTCACATGGGTACCTCCGCAGAGCTCCACGGACCAGTCTCCCATATTTACCACCCTGACCTCGCTGCCGTACTTCTCTCCGAAAAGAGCCATGGCACCGGTCTTTTTTGCTTCCTCCAGGGACATGATATCCGTTCTTACCTCAAGCTCTCCCGCTATCTTCTCATTGACGATGTTTTCTACTCTTTGTATCTCATCCTCAGTCATAGCCTGTGAATAACTGAAATCAAACCTGGTTCTCTCGCTGTCCTGATAAGATCCCTGCTGTTCAACGGTATCTCCCAGAACCTCCTGAAGAGCCTTCTGAAGGAGATGTGTCGCGGAATGGTTCCTGCAGGTGGCCTTACGGGTCCTTGCATCGACCTCCAGAGATACCTCGTCGGAAACCTTAAGGCTTCCGGATACCACCTTGCCCACATGTCCTGTGCGCTCTCCCGGAAGTATTATAGTGTCTAATACTTCGAACACTGCATTATCGGTGCGTACAACTCCGATATCACCCTTCTGTCCGCCCTTGGTGCCATAGAAGGGAGTCTCCTTTGTGATGATGGTTCCTTCCTCGCCTTCTTTAAGCTCATCCTTAAGGGACTTATCATCTGCCATGGCTGATATACTGCTTTTTGCCTTCAGAGTATCGTAGCCTACAAAGACAGTTGTGATCTCATCCGAAAGCTCCTCAAAAAGGGCCGTGTCAGCGGTAAGCTTCTGTGAAAAGCTCTGATTCTCCCTTGCCTTCTGCTTCTGCTCCTCCATGGCCTTTTTGAATCCATCCTCGTCCACGGTGAGTCCTCTCTCTGCCGCCATCTCTATGGTAAGCTCAAGAGGGAATCCGAAGGTATCATACATATAGAATGCGGACTGTCCGTCAAAGACCTTCTTATCGGAACCACGGTCACTGTCAAGGAGCTTTTCCATCTCCTTCATGCCGTTCTCCAGAGTCTCCTCGAACCTTACTATCTCATTCTTAAGCTCCCTTAAGACGAATTCACGGTTTTCCTTAAGATTGGGATAACTGTTCACATATATCTCATCGATATAGATTGTTGCTATCTTAAGCAGATCCTCCCTGCCAAGTCCAAGGATCCTTCCGTGTCTTACGGCCCTTCTTATAAGCCTTCTGAGCACATAGCCGGCTCCTGCATTTGAGGGAGTGAGCTTTGCAGGATCTCCTATGAGCATTACGGACGTGCGCATATGATCGGCAAGTATCCTCATGGATCTTGTCTTATCCTCATCCTCATCATATCCGCATCCGGAGGCCTCGCCTATATACTTGATGACCGGTACAAAAAGGTCCGTCCTGTATACGTCCTTGGTGCCGTTTAAGAAAGCAAGGATACGCTCAAGTCCCCATCCGGTATCCACATTCTTCTGTTTAAGAGGGGTAAGTGTGCCGTCCTGATGCTTCTCATACTGCATGAAAACATCATTGCCAAGCTCCGTATACTTGCCGCAGCTGCATCCGGGCCGGCAGTCGCTTCCGCAATCATCCACATCGGCTATATAGAACATCTCGCTGTCAGGACCGCAGGGACCGTATTCCAGCCCCCACCAGTTGTCCGACGCGGGAAGATAGTATATATTCTCCTTTTTAAAGCCCGACTCTATACGGTACTGTGCACCCTCCTCATCTCTGGGGGCATTATCGTCGCCTGCAAAAACCGTGGCTGCAAGATGATCCGCATCAAATCCCAGAACCTGTGTCAGAAGCTCAAAGCTCCACTGACATCTCTCTTTCTTGAAGTAATCTCCGAGACTCCAGCTGCCCATCATCTCAAAGAAGGTCACATGGCTTTTGTCTCCCACTGAATCGATATCATTTGTCCGAACGCAGCCCTGTACGTTACAGAGCCTCTTTCCCAGGGGATGCTTCTTCCCCAGAAGATATGGCATAAGAGGCTGCATGCCTGCCACATTGAAAAGAACTCCCGTGGAACCGTCGGATACAAGGGAAACCGCTCCCACGTCCTCGTGGCCTCTCTCCTTATAGAATTCCTTCCATGCCTTTCTTAATCCGTCTGATGTAAACTGTTTCATTTATCAACCGCTCCCATAATGATCTTAAAGATCGAATTTTCCGCTAAAGTAATCCAGAAGACCCTCCACAGGTACTCTCTCCTGCTCCATGGTATCCCTGTCCCTTATGGTGACGGCATTGTCATTCTCCGAATCGAAATCGTAGGTCACACAATAAGGAGTTCCTATCTCATCCTGTCTCCTGTATCTCTTGCCGATGGCTCCCCTGTCATCATATTCGCAGTTATAATGCTTTGAAAGGATCTCGTAGATCCTATCCGCACCCTCTGCAAGCTTTTTCGAAAGAGGCAGAACACCTATCTTGACAGGTGCCAGAGCCGGATGGAAATGCATCACGGTCCTTACATCTCCCCCCTCAAGGGTCTCCTCATCATATGCTTCGCAAAGGATGGCGAGCACCACTCTGTCAGCACCCAATGAGGGCTCTATGACATAGGGGATGTACTTCTCGTTTGTGGAATCATCAAAATATGACATATCCTCACCGGATACCTTCTGATGCTGTGACAGGTCGTAATCCGTCCTGTCCGCTATGCCCCACAGCTCACCCCAGCCGAAGGGGAATAAATACTCAAGGTCCGTCGTGGCATTTGAGTAGAAGGCGAGCTCCTCGGGATCATGATCCCTGGTCCTTATATGATCTTCGGCCATCCCCAGATCATGCAGGAAATCTATGCAATACTTTTTCCAATAGGCAAACCACTCCAGATCCGTTCCGGGCTTGCAGAAGAACTCCAGCTCCATCTGCTCGAACTCCCTTGTCCTGAAGGTAAAGTTGCCGGGGGTTATCTCGTTTCTGAAGGATTTTCCTATCTGTCCTATGCCGAAGGGAACCTTCTTTCTGGAGGTTCTCTGTACGTTCTTGAAATTAACGAAGATGCCCTGTGCTGTCTCCGGTCTCAGATATACCGTATTCTTGGCATCCTCCGTAACACCCTGGAAGGTCTTGAACATCAGATTGAACTGTCTGATATCCGTAAAATTGTGCTTTCCGCAGGAAGGACAGGGTATGGACTTCTCCTTGATGAAATCCATCATCTGTTCATTACTCCAGCCGTCAACGGAAGAATCCAGTGTAACGCCGTTCTCCTTTGCCCAGTCCTCGATGATGTTGTCCGCACGGAATCTCTCATGACACTCCCTGCAGTCGATGAGGGGATCGGAGAAATTACCGATATGACCCGATGCCACATAAGTCTGTGTATTCATGAGGATGGCACAGTCCACGCCCACGTTGTATTTATTGGCGGTGACGAACCTGGTCCACCACGCCTTCTTCATATTGTTCTTGAGCTCCACGCCGAGATTGCCGTAATCCCACGTATTGGCCAAGCCGCCGTATATCTCGGATCCGGGATATATGAATCCCCGGCCCTTGCACAGATTTACGATCTTCTCCATTGAATCTACCATGTTAAAACTCCCTTCCTTATCCTTGTTTAAGGATCAATATATGAGAAATGCTATATCACCCTCCCTCACACTGCAGTGTGCAAGCTTGGGATCATCTTCGTCTACTGCCATCGCTCCGTCAGTATAGAGTATCTTTTTGGGGCATCTGATATCTGTCTTATCCGATACGATAACGGCATATTTGCCTCCGCAGTCAAGAGCTCTGGAATCAAATCTTACGCCCCTTGATAACAGATTCTCTATGGTGTCGGAGTAAAAGACCTGATCGTTAAATGTGGCCATATCCTCATCGGAATCATATATGAGCTTAAGGGTTGCCATACCCCCTTCCACATCCAGTCCTTCCGACTTTACATGACCGTTGGATGCAGCTATCTTTTCCTCTACATCAGTCTTCAGTGATGCTGCATCATAGAAGCCCGGATTAAACTCCTCGATAATGGTCTGCCTTATCTCTCCGCCCTTGGATACCACGATGGTGGTGGTGGATACATCATCATCAAAGCCGGACGACAGAACACTGTATACCTTATAGGCTCCAAAGCCTATGGCCGTGATAAGCAACAGGATGAGCAGCGCAAAAATGAAGCGTGCAAAAAGCACCCTTGCTTTTTTCTTCTTTTTCTTCTTTTTTCTGTGGACGTTACTGTCTGATACCCTGGGCATCTTACTCCCTCAAAACCCTCTGATCTTTTATGTTTCACCGATTACACGGCTAAATATTATATCCCATCTCTTCCATCACTTCAAGGGATCTGAATCTCCCCTGCATGTACCGTCTGCGGTACTCATCGGCACACCTTATTATCTCCTCTCTGATATCATCTCTGACCTTAAAGGAATAAAGCTCTCTGATCCCGGACTTTTCAATATGCTCCATGGCACTTCTTGCGCCGTCCGATACCGTACCCTCTCTGACTCCGGGATATACGCCGTTCTCCATCACCATCCTGAGTTCAAATACGGCTCTTACAAGCCTGTTTTCGATACTGTCGGTATTAAGTGCCTGAAAGGATCTGTACAAAAGCATAAGGACGTTCCTTGCGTCCATATTCTCCCTGGTGGAGTAATCGGCCAGATCCGAAAAATAAGATGCATAACACATCTTCTCCATATCCATCCTCAGATCCTCAAAATGATTGGAGATCTCGGCATCCGACAGATTATAGGCCTCCTTTCCCGGAAAAAGCGAAAACTCTCCGTAGGAGAAGGGTTCGCACGCCCCCATGAATCTGGAGTTCTGCCTTCTTACTCCCCTGGCAAAGACCGTTACCTTGCCTGCGTCCAGGGTGAGCATGATAAGTCTCCTGTCGTATTCCGAATAATCAAAGCTCTTCAGGACCATGCCCGAAGTGCGCAACAGATCGTTCACCTATCTACTATCCCCTTCAACATAGCCCAGACTCTTCAGTATGCCTGTGTTCTGCCTCCAGTCCTTCCTTACCTTCACGAAGAGCTTAAGGTTTACATGAGTTTGCAAAAGCTCCTCTATATCCTTCCGGCTCTCGGTACCTATGCGTTTGAGCATGGCGCCGCCCTTACCTATTATGATCCCCTTATGGGAATCCCTCTCACAGATTATGGCAGCCTCTATGTCTACAAGACCGTTGTCCCTTTCCTTAAAGGACTCAGTGATCACTGCTATGCCGTGGGGAACCTCATCCCTGAGATTCCTTAGTGCCTTCTCTCTCACGATCTCGCATACGATCTCTCTCTCCGGCTCGTCGGTGAGAGTATCCTCGTCGTATAGCATAGGGCCTTCCGGCAGATGTGAGATGATGACATCCGTAAGCTTTTCTATCCCTGTACCCTTAAGGGCCGATACCGGAACACACTCGGCGATATCAAGCGCCTCCCTGTATGTCTTCTCCGCCTTTGCTATATGCTCTTCGTCCGTTTTATCCGCCTTGTTTATCACAAGTATAACGGGCTTTTTCGAGGAAACGATCCTTTCTATCATCTCCCGCTCACCCTTGCCTATAAAGGTCTCGGGCTCCACCACGAAGAGGATGAGATCCACGTCCTCAACGGATCTGAAGGAGACTCTGTCCATGTAATCGGAAAGCTTGTTATGCGAAAGATGTATCCCGGGAGTATCCAGGAACACGATCTGTCCATGATCGTTGGTATATACCGTCTTAAGCCTGCGTCTGGTGGTCTGCGGCTTGTTGGACGTTATGGCTATCTTCATCCCTATGAGATGGTTCATAAGGGTGGATTTGCCTACATTTGTCCTGCCGACTATGGCCGCAAAGCCTGATCTGAAAACCCTGTCGGTCTCTCCCATATCCACTTCCCTGCTCAAAACAGGTTGTCTACCTTTCTGAACACATCCTTGTTTGCATCGATCTTGGCCTCGGAGCCCACTACGGCTATGGTGTCCTCTTCCACAACTGCGTCAAGGTATGCCGCAAGCTCCCTTATCTTATTCACATTGCAGCCAAGCACCTCGTCTCTCTCCCTCTGTACATCCTCAAAGCTTACGCCGTTCATATATGCCTGAAGGCTTCTGACACCTTCGGCCTTGGGCGTAAGGGGCGTATCAAGGTCGGATATGGCTCCGATTATGAACTTGGTCATGTCACGGTCCGAAACATTGAACTTCCTGATGTAATCGGCTGCCTCCTCAAATACTCTTACCGTATTTTTAAGGTGGGGATCCCTGTATGTGGTCATAAGGGCAAATCCGCTCTTTGTAAAGAGTGATCCGCAGCCATAGGCACCTCCAAGGACCCTAATGTTATTCCACAGATAATCATATCCCAGTATGACCCTTAAGACCTTGAGCTCTCCCCTGTACTTAAGACCTTTTGCCATATAATTGCCGGTCTTTGATACGTACTGGACCTGGGATGCGCATCTGAAGCCCTCGTTCTTCTTCTCATGGACAAAACTGAAGTCCGTCATCCCGGAAGCCCTGCCCGACAGCTTGCGCTTCAGCTGCTTTATGCATGGTATCAGGATATCTGCCATCTCTCTGGAGCCTGTGATATCCACCATGAGATTATCCTTATGCAGCAACAGCCCAAGGGTTTCGTCAAGGCACTTGCTGATGGTGGACGCCTTTGCCTCGTAGTTTTTCTCCAGATCTTCTATGAACCTGTAGAAATCCACTCCTCCCAGCTTGCCCATGTAATAATGCAGATCCGAGATATAGGAAAGGGCTCTGTCGGATGCGGTCTGATTACCGGCTGCCACAAGTGACGCCTGAAGTCTGGACTTGATGGTCCTGATTATCTCCCTCATCCTCTTCTCGTCTGACATATCAGTCCTGAAGAGAACCTCATCCATAAGTTCCATGAAATCAGAGATATTGTCCGCGAAGACCCTGGTACGTATCTCAAATTCCATGTCAAAATCATTCTGCTTCTTAAGGTCAGGGTATGCTGCAGGCAGGATGGATATGCCTCCTGTCTTCAGATTGATGTCCGAGTTAAGATCCTCATAGCTCCTGTCCTTTGTGTTGATATTGGCAAGTACTGCTCTTAAAAGTCCCAGATAAGGCACAAGCCTCTCGGGAACAGCCTGAGCTGAGAACATGAGTCCTATATATGCTATGCCGTTGGTCTCTATATCGTGGTGTATAAGCTTCGTCCCGGAAACATCCAGAACCTCGTTCTTAAAGGGATGAGCCTCCTTATCGATATCCGAGATTTCCAAAAGAGGTATGGTAAGCAGCTGCTCCTTTGTGGAGGGCTCCATCTGATACTCCTTCAGGAGCCTTGTATCTTCTACTATGGCTTCTATCTCATCCTTACTGAGGGAGGCCTTATACTTCTTAAGCTTTGCGGCAACAGCCTTTTCCTTCTTGGCAGTGAGCCCTTTCTCGGGTTTTAAGACAACCACAGAGGAATGAGGATTGTCGATGAGGAACTTCTCGATCAGTTCCTCAAAGTATCTGCTGCCGGATTCCACTTCCTTTTTGAGGAAAGCATAGGTACTGTTCTGCTCTATATGCATAAAGGGATCCGTGTCCTTGTAAAGCCACGAATCCAGAGCCTGAAGCCCGTACATGAGTCCCTTGGGATAGGGGCCGAAATCAGCCTCCCTGTACCTGAACTCATAACTGTTTATACCTGCAAGCAGAGTCTTTTTATTAAGTCCCTCTCTGGCAAGCTTCATCAGGGTCTTTCTTATGACCATAAGGAATCTATCCTTGTCGGAGGGATCGGCATATTTGGATATCACAGAGAAATAGGGCTGCAATATGCCGTTCTCATAGCTGCTCTCGATATCCTGTCCTATCTTTGCATCAAGAAGTGCCTGCTTCAGGGGAGCCCCGGGACTCTCCAGCAGAGCATACTGAAGTATCGAAAAGGCAACATAGAGTCTGGGCTCTAAGCTGTCCTTTATCACACAGTTGTATGAGAGATAGGTATTATGAAGAGTGCTCTCATCGTCAGACAGGGCATAGGTCTTCTCAAAATCCACCGTCTTTGTAAAGGGATCCTGTCTCTCTATGGCCGAGTTCACCTTGGCGGCCTTATAGCCTGAAAGGTATTCCCTGTCAAGCCACATGAGCCTCTCCGCCATATCACAGTTTCCGTAGATATAGATATATGAATTGGAGGGATGATAATACTTCTTATGAAGCTCTATGAAGGCCTCATAGGTAAGATTGGGTATCTCCTCGGGATCTCCTCCGGATTCAAGTGCATAAGCCGTATCGGGATACAGTGATGCCAGTATGTACCGCTCCAGAACATCGTCCGGCGAGGAATAAGCACCCTTCATCTCGTTATAAACTATACCGTTGTATTTCAGTTCTCCTCCGGCACCCTCCAGCTCGTAATGCCATCCCTCCTGCTGAAAGATCTTTTTATTGTCATAGATGGCAGGATGGAGCACCGCGTCCATATATACATCCGAAAGGTTTGCAAAATCCTTGTCATTGGTGCTGGCCACGGGGAAGATGGTCTTATCCGGATATGTCATGGCATTAAGGAAGGTGTTAAGCGATCCCTTGGCAAGCTCGATAAAGGGATCCTTAGCCTTGTATTTCCTGGAACCGCATAATACCGTATGCTCCAGGATATGAGGCGTTCCCGTGCTGTCTACAGGAGGCGTGCGGAAACCCACATAGAAAACCTTGTTCTTATCGTCGTTGGATATGACGAATACCCTTGCTCCGCTCTTGATATGCTGCAGCAGGTATCCCCTGGATTTAAGGTCAGGCATATCCTTTTTCTTAACGATCTTATACTGTTTTAGATCCTCTATACGCTTATTGCCCATTATCCCTCCGATCTGTTTTCTTCGATCTGTTTTTGTCTTAGCCGTTATATCTGCCTTATTACGGTATCAGACCTTCTATCTTATTGCCGGTAAGCCTCATGGCCTCCCTGATCTCATCCTCGCTTATACCGGAAGCCTCGGAAAGCTCCCTGACGGTCACGCTCCTCATTTCCTCCTCAGACATCTCTCTGGCCTTATCATTGATCTCATTAATACGCCTTAAGGTATCATCGGCACTCTCTCTTGCCCTTGTGTCCTCGTATATGGCCTTATCCATGGCATCCATTATGAGCCCTCCGATAAAGCCGTCAACATCCTCCGCTCCTTCAAGGACGCTAAGACCGCTTATGGCTGTCATAAGGGCTATATTCCCTTCTCCTATGAGATCCTCCGCAGGTACGGCCTGATACATGTACAGTCTTGCTATATCCACCACATTCTTCAGATAGTGGTCCATCAGGATCCGTCTGGCTTCCTCGCTGTCATCAAAGACCGCTTCGCGCTTTGCTCTGTCGATCTCTTCCTCGCTGTACCCAGGAAGTGCTTCAAGCTCCTCAAGATACAGCTTCAGATACTTTCCGTCCTCTTCACCGAATTCCGGCCATTCATCCTTACCGTCCCAGACACCGAATCTGATGTTGATGCCCGACAGATAATTCCTGGTAAGCTCATCCTCTCTTTCATTCATGAGGATAGGATCAAAAAAGCCTCTGTAGGCTTCTTCGGTGATGTAATTATGATGCTCATGCGCGTGTCTTATGACCTTATCAAGAGTCTCCCTGTAGCGCGCTTCCTCCATGTTCCTCCTCTTTACGGCACAGCCTCAAAGCTTCCGTCCCCGGCTTATTTGTCAAACTTTACATGTGCATGACTGAAAAGATGATCCTGGCAGTATTCGTAATTCCCGGCACACTTGCTGCAGAACCTGAACTCCAGATTGTCTCCGTCAAGCTCCGTCCTTCCGCATATGGCACACCTGTGCTTGGTTATATTCCCCGGATCCTTCACAGCCTCTTTGTATCTGTCGGCAAATCTCCTGTGATCCGTATTGCCTGTGGAATAAGAACTGTTGTCCCCGCCATTGGCTTTATTCTCCTTCTTTGCGCCAAAGACAGCTCCAAAGGGATTGCTCTTTGCCTTCCGGCCTTCAAATGCGTTCCTGTAAGCCCTTTTTCTCGCTCTTTCGGAAGGGCTTATGGATCTGTAATTTCTGGTGGTAAAGAAGAAGATCACAAAATTCAGTAACGACACTATGATAGCCACTCTCTCAGCCCAGCTTGATACCAGAGCCTGATATGCCAGGAAGACAAGATCCACTATAGCCAGATACTTGATCTTTAACGGAATGATGAAATACAGCAGTATCTGCATATCCGGGTAACAGGCGGCAAAGGCCAGAAAGATGGACATGTTGATGTAATAGGTGGTGAACATCCCGTCTATGCTGTAATGGAAGGCGAAGAGCACAAAGGCCCCCACAACCATGAAAACAAGACCCGAAAAGATATAGAGATTGTATTTAAAATCTCCCCAGGTCTGTTCCAGCGCCGTTCCTATCTGATAATAGAACAGGAGCATGATTATAGTGAATATGCTGGGTGCCGACGGCGGCATGAATATCCAGGTAAAAAGCCTCCATATCTGTCCCTGCAGGATCTTTTCGGGGCTCAGATAAATATAGTTGATTATGGGAATACCGGCTAATGAAAGATAATATATGATATAGCCCACGATATACGTGAGTATCATATATTTCGTAAGCTGGGGTACTGCATACCTGCCTACCTTTCTTTCAAGAGCACTCAAAAACTTATTCATCGGTGAAGCATCCTCCGTGTCTTACCACTCTACAAGATCGGGATGCTCCGTGGACCATCCCTTTTCGGGAATGCATGACAGATATGATATCTCATCCTCTGTAAGGGAGAAATCAAATATCTCCATGTTTGCCTTCATCCTGGCCATCGTGGAAGCCTTGGGTATCACCGGGATCCCTCTCTGTACCAGATACCTGAGGAGTACCTTCGCAGCACTGACCTCATGGGCATTTGCGATCTTTATAACCCTTTCATCATCAAGCATCACTGCTCTGCCGAGAGGACTCCATGCCTGAGGCAGGATCTTCTCAGACTTAAGATACTCAAGGGTATACTCCTGCATATAGCCCACATGGAGCTCCAGCTGATCGAGCATGGGTCTGATGCTTGCGCTTTCAAGAAGAGGTCTTATGTGATGAGGAAGGAAATTGGACAGACCTATTGCTCTGATCCTTCCTTCCTTATACAGCTCCTCCATGACCTTCCATGATGCTGCAAGCTTTTCCTTCCATTCCTCATCAGACTGGCTCACCTTAGGCCAGTGGATCAGGAACATATCAAGATGGTCGGTGCCAAGGTCCTTGCAGGAGGCTTCAAAGGATTCTCTTATCTTCTCTTCGCCCAGCATGGTAGGCCATACCTTGCTTGCTATAAAGATATCGTCTCTGGGTATACCGCTCTCCTCGATGGCTTCCCCTATCTCTTTCTCGTTCTGATAAAACCTTGCTGTATCCAGATACCTGTAGCCTGCCTCCAGGGCATCCAGTATCACCTGCCTGCCTCCATTTTCGGTAGCCAGATATGTACCGAAGCCTACTGTGGGGATACATACCCCGTTTTTCAGGGTAAATACCGTATCGGGAGTAAGCTCTCCCTGGTGCATATTACTCCTGTATGCCCGTCTTTCGGCTCTCTCCTTGGCGTTGCTCTTTATGGTCTCGGATACGATCTTTCCGCCGTCCTTAACACCTCCGGCTGCTATCTTGGCTCCCTTTGCCACGCCGCTGGCCGCTGTTTTCGCACCCTTCTTCACGCTTCCGGCAAGCTTCCCCATGTTATCGCTTTCCTTGAAGTCGCGTATAGCCTCCCCGGCATTTCTGCCTATCTCTCCTACCTTTTCTATGGCGTCGTCTATAACCTGTGTAAATCCGTTATCACTCATGAAACCTGCCTCCTTTTTTATAATATGCTCCTGTCGACTGATATTATGATCCGAACGATAAAAGCTGCGTTTTGATCATATACGGATCATCCGTTCATCATCCTGTTGTACAGCTTATGTATCCCGCAGTTCCAGCAGAGTATCATCCCCAGTATACCTCCTAAAGCCGCCTGAGCTATCTCATAGGGCAGCTTTATCATGGCATATTCAAAGGTGCTGTAAACGTAGATCTTGCCAAGGGTATACAGCACCACCATTATCAGGCCTCCTGCAGCAACTCCTATGCCTGATGCCAGGTGCGGCCTCTCCTTCAATGTCCTGTGGGATATGAGAGAGATCACCACAGCCTGCATACCGTGAGCTGCAAGGGACACGAACATGGGCAGCGGATAGAATATCATATCTCCGAGGAAGGAGCCTACTCCTCCCACCACAAAGGCCTCTAAAGGATCCAGAAGGATCGCTGCAAGGCATATCACCACATCACACAGGTACAGATGTCCGCCGGGTACCGGTATCCCAAAGGAGCTTAAGGCTATGTTCATGGCCATAAAGACTCCTGCCGTCGTAAGCTTTATCGTCGTATTGCGCCGATCATTTTTGATATCCATAATACAAACTCCTCTGTCGGCCCGTTATAAACTCCTTATTCTTTCCCTGATCCCTCGGGTCCGAAGTAGCAAAGTCCCAGCATGGTGATATCGTCAAACTGCGGAGCGGTTCCCACGAATTCGTCTACGCTTACCTTGACATTATGAAGTATCTTCTTAGGCTCGGCACCGGGTTCCTTATTCAGAGCCTTCAGCATCCTGTCCGTACCGTACAGCTCTTCATTGGCATTTGTAGCCTCCGGGACACCGTCGGTATATACGTAGAGGGAATCTCCGGGATGGATCTCAAAGGTATGCTCCCTGAAGGGAAGACCCTCCATGGTGGCAACAGCGGGAGAATGCTTGTATACCACAAGCTCATACTCTCCTCCTGCCCTGCGGATCACGGGATGCTCATGTCCCGCATTTGCAGCGATACCCTTACCTGTCTTAAGGTTGATTATAGCCAGCCATACCGTAACAAAAAGTCCTGCTTCGTTTCCTTCGCAAAGCTGATCGTTCACGTTGGACAGTATCTCGGCAGGTGAGAAATCCGAGCTTGCCTGAGTATGGTTCTTTATAAGTGTCTTTGCTATCACCATGAACAGTGCCGCCGGCACACCCTTTCCAGACACATCGGCCATGACAAGGGCCAGATGATCCTCATCCGCAAGGAAGAAGTCGTAGAAGTCTCCTCCCACCTCCTTTGCGGGATTCATGGTGGCATATATATCGAATTCCTTGCGATCCGGGAAGGCCGGGAAAACTCTGGGCAGCATGTCTGCCTGTATCTGGGTTGCCACGGAGAGCTCGGCTCCGATACGCTCCTTCTCTGCCGTAACCTCCTCTATGTTCCTCACATATGCCTTAAGGTCATCCTGCATGTCGTTGAATCTGAGAGCCAGCTGTCCTACCTCATCATTTGATTCAACGGGTATCTTCTGATTGAAGTTACCTTTTCCTATCGCCTGAACGTTCTTGGAGAGCTTCTGTATAGGACGTGTGATGGTGCCCGATACAGCGAAGGATATCATGATGACTATGATACCTATGATGGCGAAATAGATCATGAACAGCCTGTATATACCGAAGAGCTTCTCCTGCATTCCCTGCTGGGAGATCTCTGTAAGCTCGTCACTCTCCGTCTTTGCCTTCTCGGCAGGAGCCGTAACCTCGGCGGTCTCTATGCTTGCACAGAATATCCATCCCGTCTCGGGCATCCTTGCGAAAGCCACATAGCAGTTGTCACCGTCATATGTGGTCTCCACGATACCTGAATCCTGGGATGCCAGAGCATTTATAAGCTTTGAATCCAGGAAATGATCCGCAAGATCCGGATCGAAGTCCTCGTCGCTCATATCCTGATGAGCTATGAAATTCTGATCGGCATCAAGCACGAAGCACGATCCGGTCTCACCTATCTTAAGACTCATGATCTCGTCTATGATGCTGGTAAGGAGCATGTCGGATGCCACAACTCCCGCAAGCTTTCCGTTCTTATCCCTGTAGCTCATGGCTGCCGTGATGCAGGTCCTGCCGTAGGAATCCAGGTATGTAGGCAGCCAGACCAGTGTATCGGGATTCTCCATAGCCGCTATATACCAGTCTCTGGTTCTGGGATCGTAATCCTCATTGTATTTATTGGATCTGGAGTATCTGTATGAGATACCGCTCTCGGTACCGATATAGATGTTATGCAGATTCTCATTATTCTCAAGGAAGGGGGCAAATGAATACTCACAGTTTGAGAGTATATTGACCTCATTCATGACAGCTTCCGTCTCCCTGACGCCCTTTACCAGGAAATATTTCTGGCATGCCACATCCATCTCGGTCTCATCGGGCTTGGGGATGGGTTTACCCACAAAATTATCACTGTTTTCATACAGGCTCTGCGTAAACTGTGTTGACTCCGTAACAACCCTGTTCATGGAGTAGAACTCGGCATTGGCAGCCTGCGCCTGTTTTATGACCAGTCTTTCCAGATAGTCCTCCGCCTGCGACAGGAGGGAATCCTTGGCCACGGCCGATGCATTGACTCCCAGTGTGATGTTTGTCTGCTGGAACTCATCCACCATGGAATTCATGAAATAATAGGATGCTCCGAATACCACCAGAAGCGACCCCAGCGCCATGATTATGATAACCAGGAGAATCTTGATACTGATCTTCATGTTCTTAAACATATGCTACTCCTTTGTCAATGCTGTCTGTGCTTCGCGCAGATCTAAGTATGCTTTCAACCATATCGGAATAATCTATTCCCGCCAGGATCGCAGCCTTGGGTATCAGGCTCTTCTCCTTCAGTCCGGGCACTGCGTTGATCTCCAGAACATAGGGCAGACCGTCATCATCCGACACCATGAGGTCAACTCTGGCAAGCCCTCTGGCGTTGGTGACCATGCACACCCTCCTTGATATGTCCAGGATCTCATCATTGCACTCATCGGAAAGATCGCTGAACTTCACCTCAAAATTACCTGTATTGAAGGTTATGAGCTTATTGCCCTTATCGTATTCATGATCCAGGTCTATGCCCTCCACTACCGGCAGAGCCTCAAACCTTCCGTCCTTTTCGTAAAATCCCACTGTAAAGAACCTGCCCTTTATATACCTCTCAAGAAAGATGGTATCATCGGACTCAAAGGCATCCATTATCCGCGGAATATCAGCTTCGCTCTTTATAAGTGACATGCCGAAGCCTCTCCCTCTTGTAGGAGATTTGGCGACGAAGGGATAGCCGAATGCGGCATAGTCGTAATTCCCTTCGTCAAACTGCCGCCTTGTAAGGATCTCCCATTCGGGAGTTCTGATACCGCACCTGTCAAACAGCAGCTTGCAGAGTATCTTGTCATTTATCAGACAGGCCGAACGCATGTCGCTGCCGGTATAGGCTATGCCTTCATGCTCCAGCATGGCCTGAAAGGTTCCGTCTCCGTATCCCTTGCCCTGTACGCAAAGAAATACCACATCGCAGCCTTTTTGCTTAAGCACGGATATTATATCCTTCTCGAACTCGATAAGCTCAACGGAGTACCCCCGGTTCTCAAGAGCTCTTGCTGCATCCCTCGCATTCAATATGGAAGCGGGACTCTCCTCCGGAGTGCCTCCGTAAACAACACCAACCTTCATATCAGTATAACTCCTTTCGTTTCACAGATCCGCCTATGACAATGCTTGATGCCATAAATACCACCGCCATTATCGCAAAGGCTATGGCAAGAGCTCTTATGCCTGCCTGATAGCCAAGTATTATGACAGAGGCAAATACAAACGGTCCGGTCATTTCCAGGATCTTCTTGACAAATGAAAGCACCGATAATGATTTGGAATCTCCCAGTTTCTTTATGGCAGGCAGTGACAGGAAGTAGTTGTTCTGTACTCCGAATCCTACACTGTCTGCGGTACCGAGTAATGCAGCCCCCAGGAAGGGAAGCAGCAGTCCTGCGCCAAGTCCCGGCAGGAAGAGACTGACTGAGATCAGTATGTTATATACAAAATTCAGGTTTTTCAATGCCTTGCCCTTGAATCTGGCAATAAGTACGGACAGGAAAGGTCCCGCATATACTATAACGATACCGTAGAGCAGCTGAGCTCTACCCACATCGGTGACACTCCTTCCGATATCCTCAAAATACAGGGGCAGATAATAATTCTTGTATGATGCGGCTATGCTTGCCGGAGCTATCATGAGAAGTACGAATAGGACTGCCAGTACAGCCTGACCAACATTCATCCTGACCTGATCCGGATCATCCTTCTTTTCAGGCTTGGGCTCTGTACGAGGCATTATCGCATTCTCCATGCTTATGATGAATAAGGACGTGAGCACGGTCATCACGGCAGAGATCATGAATACAGTCTTATATCCGAAAATGTCGGCAAGAATAGCTCCCAGAGAGGATCCGCAGTTCATACCGGCATAAAGTCCCGCATTGAGAAGGGCAAAGCCCAGCAGTCTCTCTCTGTCATCCTTTGTAAACAGCGAAAGATTCCTCAAGGTCATCCAGCAGAAGCCGTATCCGAGACCGACTATTGCCCTTGCAAGGATGAACATCACCAGATTGACGGAAACAGCGGAAGCAAAGGTACCTGCCGCCACAAGCAGCAGTCCGGCTATGAAGGGCAGCTTCCATCCCTTCTTCTCAAGCAGCAGGGTCGTCAGGAATATGGCTGCACAGGTAAGCAGCGTCTCTGCCGACTGGGGAAGTCCCGCAGCCGCAGCATCCGACATCCCCGGGAAGGGATTCATAAGTGATTTTGCCATGGTAGGGATAAAGGCTCCCGAAAGCCTTGATGAAAAATAGAATATAAAGGCTATCTGACGGATATAGTACAATGACGTCAGCATCTTATCGTTCGTTTCCACTCTGTTATCGATATATGCGCTGCTCACCGCAACCTGAACCAGCCGTCTCGATATCACCCTGATCATCATCAGAACCATCTCAACGGAAAAGAACATGGATGTTACAAGGACCGTCAGCAGGTTCAGTATTATGGCACGCAGCTGATCGTTCACAAATGATTTGTCAACGACAAAACGTATCTCCTTATCCTGCCTGAACACGTATGAATATACCGTATCCTCCATCTTCTGTCCTACCTTCGACTCATCCGATGAGTAGAGAACAGTGCCATCGGCATCGACTACGGATATCTCGGCTATACCGTCAACCTGCAGCTCGGACAGTTTGTCATTAAGGTGCTCCTCATCGCACTGTTCGGCTATGGATATGTCTCTTCTTATGTTGGAATAGGTTTGATAGTTGAGTGTCTGATTCCTTACGGAAATGATCTCAAAGAAGAACGAGACCTGTATGATGATGAGCAGCGTAAGAAGCATGGCGTTTATATTGGCACTCTCCAGTTCCCCGTAGATGTTGAAAACAGGGCCCTTTGCATAGAAAGCAGCCAGAGCTATGCATGCTATGACAGTCAGTATGATAAGAACATTAAAGGGAACCGCCGTGTATTCCTTGGGCTCGTTTATGTTCAGTATTATGAGAAAAGCGGCAACCAGTACTATGGTCAGTACCGAACCGATAAAGAGATAAAGCCTTGTTTTTTTTGCACTATTCACCTTTTATACTTCCCATTCCTTATAAAGTATTATGACCTGTCTGTCGGATGGTCCGATCCGCATGTACCACGTATGGGCACACTCGTAGTTATTTTATAACAGTCATAAAAGGAAGTATACCAAATCTGAGGGTTTCAAACAAGGTTTTAGACAAGGTTTCAGACAAGGTTTCAGGCCTGCAGATATACTTAAAAACTCTCTATCCGAAAGACCGATGCCTTTGTTGCGTGAGCAGCCTCAAGCCCTACTTTGGAGTCTTCAAATATGACCGTATGATCCTCATCCACGCCGAAATCCCTCATGGCAAGATAAAAGATCTCAGGATCGGGCTTAAAATGACTCACGTCCTCCTGGGCATATATCCTTTCTATATGATCATACAGTCCGAAATGCTTAAGAATGGCCTCAACATTGACCCTTGTGGCAGTTGTGGCCACTACCATGTGGTAGGTATCGTGACAGGAAAAGATAAAATCCTTAAGAGTCTGATTGACCTGTCCCATATCAAAGCACTTAAGATACATCTCCAGCTTCCTGTCATGTACTTTTTTAACGAGAGCCTGGTCGCCGCCTAAGACCTCCGGCAGAAAATCCCTGTAGTTCTTCCCGAAGCAGTGGTCTCTGTAGAATTCAAGGGTGAACTCAAGCCCAACCTCCTCCATGGCGATCCTGTATGACTCGTAATTGATCATCAGGGTATCTATAAGGGTCCCGTCAAGATCAAATATCGCAAGTCTGTCCTTCATCTTATGGCTCATCCCTTCTCATCCGCGGAAATCCCCTCGACGCCTTCCGATCTGCCGGCATCCTTGCCGGAATCCTTATCGTTGTCTACGGTTTTCCCGCTGTTATCTCCGGCATCCTTATCCTTGTCCTTGCCGGAATCCTTATCGTTATCTACGGCTTTCCCATTGCTGTTTTCGGCATCCTGGCCGGCTTCTTTATCAACATCCCTGCCGTTTTCTCCGTTTTTATTGCTGCTATCATCGGCATCCTTACCGGTACCCTTGCCGCTATCGGATGAAGGCTCCTCCGTATCCGGTCTGTTGATAGTCACTTCCGTAATGACCGTCTTGCCCTCAAGCTTTGCATTAAGCTTCTTTTCGGTCTCGATAAACTCCTCCGGGGTACCGAAGGATTCATATTCGTCAACATCAAATACCTTGATGGACAGCCCCTTCTTTATGAGGACATTATATATGCCGCTCATGTAGAATTCATCATAGGGACAGTTCTTTATGTATTCCTTCGCTGCCTCAAGGAATTCTGCAGCATTTGAGAATCCGTAAGCGCCGGCGATGGCATGATCGCTTATCACCTTCTTCTCTGCTGTTTCCTTCGCATATCCGTTATCATCCGTCTTGACATAGCTGTACTTATCAAGATCGGACTTGAATGTCAGCAATGTGCCGTCTGCACCGAAAGCTCCCGTATTATAGTAATCATACATTTTCTCGGATGTGAACAGGAGGTCACAGTCCATGAATATGACGGGATTATCATTCTTTATGGTCTTAGCACCCTCCATGGCTGTAAGCAGAGCTCCCGGAAGCACCTTATCAAGCTGCACGATCTTTGCTGCCGGATAGTATTCACGTATCCTCTTATCTATCTCATATTTTTCAACATGCTCTTTCAGCACGACAAAGACCATCCTGCCCACCTTTACATGGCCCAGAAGGGAATCCACGGCCCATACGAAGAAGGGCTCTCCCGCCATCTTTATGAGCGGCTTGGGCATATCGTATCCGTCCTTTAAGAATCTGGTACCTGCTCCTGCCATGGGGAATACGATATTTATCCTTGCATTCTCCTTTTCCTTCTCTTTTAACCTCTTCTCCTCTTCGACGACCTTCTGTTCAAGCTTGTTCTTTCTCTTCTCGGATCTGGCGGTTATCTTTGCTCTCGTTCTGTCAAGCAGCAGATAGAAGGTAGGCAGCAGGATTAGCGTCAGCAGAGTCGATGCACTCAGTCCGCCTACGAGCACGCCTGCCATACCCTGCATCGCCATGGCATCCTTGGACCATCCAAGCGATACCGGTATCATGGCCATGACCGTAGTCATGGTCGTCATCAATATGGGACGCAGTCTTCCGGATCCCGCATCCACCAATGCCTCTACGGTATCCATTCCTTTCTTCTGGTTCTGTATGGCCATGTCTATCAATATGATACCGTTATTGACCACTATACCCGAGAGCATCAGTATACCCATGAGGGAGACCATCGAGATCTTGATGTTCATTATAAGAAGGAAAAGGATGGCTCCTATACCTGAAAACGGGATACACAGCATTATGAGGATCGCATCGGCGATGGACTCAAACTGTACAGCCATGACAAAGAACACCAGGAATATGGCGATGAATATGGCCATTCCCAGGGCGGAGAACTCCTCTTCCATCATCTTGGACACAGTATCATCCAGGAAGCCCACATCCGGATCCATCTCCATATCGTCTATCTTTTCGTGGAGCTTCTCGGCTACCTCATCCCTGGTGGCGGCCGTCATTGTCGCCTTGACAAAATCCACATACAGACCGTCCTGCCTGTATACAGCCTGAGGCGCCGACACGAACTTAACACTTCCGACTTCACTCAGCGGGACGGAAACACCCTTCGAGTTTGTAAAAGTCATAGAGGCAACGTCGCTGACATCCTTGAAATAATCCTCGGGGTATCTGACGTTCACCTCATACTTCTTATTGTCTATGGTCACCTCACAGGCCTTCTTACCTGACATATTCGCATATACAAGACCTGCAAGCTGCTGCGGAGAGAAGCCTCTGGCAGTGGCCAGCACGGGATCGATCTCCACCATGGCCTTGGTTCCCGTTTCATTGTAATTGGAATTTGCATACAGAACCCCGTCGGTATCCTCCATGATCTCTATGATCTTGTTGGAGGTTTCTTTGAGCTTGTCCAGATCTGCACTGGTGATATCAAATTCCTCGGTACTCACTGCAGACATGGATCCCATTCCCATGGTGGATCCCGTCGATACATTGATCTCGCATATGTTGGAAAACCCTTTCAGTTTTTCATTCCACTCATCAACCAGCTGCTGAGTGGTATATGAAGAGTCCTCCTTTTTATAGGCACTGATCGTGGCAAGGGAATCCGATCTATCCTCTATCGTGGAGAAGCTCTTGACATCATCGTACCCTTTTACAAACTCTTCTACCTGTCTGACGGTACCGTCCATTGCTTCAAGAGAAAGATTGGGTCTGAATGTTATGGAGATATTGGCTATGCCTTCATCAGTTCCGCTGAAAAGCTCAGTCTTAAGGAAGGTTGCCAGATAACCGGTGAATACAAGCAGAGCGATGGCCACTACAAATACTGTTTTCTTCCATTTCAGCGCGAAACGGAGTACTTTCCTGTAAACCTTGGATAATTTCTTGAGTATCCTGTTAGTGATGATCTCACGCTTCTCTACGGGTTTATATATGGAAAAGCATAACGGTATCAAGGTAATGGCGGATATCAGGGATGACAGCAAGGCAAAGATGATGGTGGAGCCCAAAGGCTTAAACATCTGACCTGACAACCCCTTCATGACGGCAAGAGGAAGATAAACGACCATAGTGGTAAGAGTCGAGCCTATTACCGCATTTATGACTATAGTGGTACCCTCGTATGCCGCCTCTTTAAAAGACAGTCCCGCCTGGTGCCGCCTGAAACACATCTCTATCACAACGACGGCATTATCCGTCATCATTCCTATGGCGATGATCAGGGCTGCCATGGTGATGATATCCAGGGCAAATCCTGCCATATGCATACATATGACAGTCGCCATAATGGATACGGGCATGGTACTGCCCACTATCAGGGATCCCTTCAGGTCTCCGAAAAAGATGAATATGATGAACATGGCAAGGAAGATAGCCTCCACCATGGTCTTTCCGACGCCCTTCAGTGTACTTATGATGGTATCGGCCATATCCTCGACGACTACGATATTAAGCTCCGGATACTTTTCCCTAAGCTTCTCCAATACCGGTTTCAACTGTCTTGACAGAGTAACCGAGGATGCAGACTGCTTTCTCTTGATACCTATGCTGACATTGCTCTCGCCCATGTACCTGGACATGGATGTTTTATCTGATACTGCATACTGTACCGTGGCGATATCATTCAGATGGATCGTCTGACCTTTGGATGTCGAGATGGGAACCTGCTCCAGTTTGGGAAGCGTATCGTATTTCACCTCCGAAGCAAGCTGCAGTACCTGATCGCCGTAATCGGCGGTTCCGGCGGGCATTGAGAAGTTTGCAGCTGCAATCGCATTTGCTATAGCCGTAAGATCCAGACCGTACTGATAAAGGTATTCGGGCATTACCTGTATCCTGATATATTTTTCATCTCCTCCGGAGACATTGGTCTGGGCAAGTGTACTGACCTTCTTAAGTTCCGGTATCACGTATTGATTGACCTCTGCCAGCACGTCCACGTTCTCACTGTTGCCGGTGACAGACAAGGTCACATCATCGATGGCTGAAGTATCTATCTCAAGTACCGTAGGCTCCTTTATATCGGTGGGCAGCTGCGGTCTTATCCCGTCAACAGCCTCCCTCACGTCATTATATGCGTCATGCATATCCTTGCCGTACTCGTACTGGAGTATGACATAGCTCATGCCCTCATAGGACTCGCACATGACCGCTTTGATCCCCGAGATGGACTCTACCGCGCTGCTGATCTTGTCACTCACAAGCTCATCAACTTCCTCCGGAGTCGCTCCGGGATATATGGTATAGACAGCCATGATGGGGATCGACATATCAGGCATCATCTTGAGTGTGATGCTTGACATGGATGTTATAAAGAATACCACCAATGCGATGATGGTCACTATGACTGTTACAGGTCTGTTAAGGATCTCCCTTACAAGTCCCTTCATTTAATCTCCTTCATTTCGTTCTTCTTCTCAGGCTTTATCTTCATCCCGTCCTTCAGGCTGCTGGCCCAGCTTAAGATGACCTCGTCACTGTTGGTAAGTCCCGATACGATCTCGATATTGTCGCTGTCGGATATTCCGGCTTCGACATCCGTACGCTTTGCAACACCATTGTCATTGACATATACATATGCCTGATCCAAGTCGTAATATACGGCATCGATAGGCACCGTCATTGCATTTAAAGCAGATCTGGTAGCAGTCGATATGGAAACCGAAGAACCTGCTATAAGATCCGATGCATCCGAAAGCACAGTGGCCTCTACCTTGAAAAGCCCCGTATTGGGATCTATGGTATCACCGACGGTAAGAAGCTTTGCCTTATAGTCTTTGCCGTTCTTGTTTACCAAAGCCTCTGCCCCGGGATAGAGGTTTGCTGCTGTCTGCTCTGCCACATAGAATACTATCTTGCATGGCGCATCACTCTGGATGGTATACGCTGTTGACTGCTGACTGGCCATATTATGGAGCGATACATTGATAGCCGTGATGGTCCCGCTGACAGGAGCATTCACGACGGTATGATCCAGCTGCAGCTTTGCCTGATCAAGTCCGGCCTGAGCGGTTTTTACAGCCGATGCGGCAGTTGTTACGCTGGATTCCGCACCTACGGCCTGTGCGTATGCTCCGTACAGAGTCGTCGGCACGGTGTATGTGTTGTAATTATCTCTCTTCATCTCGGCGAGTCCGTAGGAACTCTGTGTCGCATAATACTGAGCTTCGGCAGAATCCGCCGTGTATTCGGCGCCCTTTTTCTTTGCATCAAGGGTTCCCAGGGCACCTTCCTGAGTAGCTATGCTGGTATTAATGGTATCAAGGTCGTCCTTTGCCGAATCAACAGCCAATCTAAAGGACTCCTCCGCGGACTCTCCAACATATCCGTGATCGGAAAGCCATGCCTGCTTCTGCGCCTCATCAGTGATGCTGTTGAATTGCGCAAGTTCACTCTGCATCTCATCGTTCTTTGCGATGGCTCCCTCTCTCTGCGATCTCAGGGAATCAAGTGAAGCCTGAGTATTATTGATATCCTTTTGAAGCTCGGAAACATTGAGATTTGCTGATTTTAATGAGTCGTTGGCAGATCTTTTCTGCGCATATGCCAGATCCACGGCATTGTTCATTGCCGCTGCATTGTAGGGGATCTCTCCAACCGTCTGAGTTGCCTGAGCCTTTGTCGCATTTGCGGTTGCAGACTGTGCGTTAAGGGATGCCTTTGCGCTGGTGACCGAAGCCTCAGCCTGATTGACGGCTATCTGGAGTGCCGTATCATCTATCCTGAATAACAGATCGCCCTCATTTACATGATCACCGACCTCGAAATTCTTCTCAACGACCTCTCCTGCCACCATGGGAACAACCTGTACCTCACTCTCGGCCGTTACCGTTCCGGAGAAATTCGAACTTACGGAGATATCCTTGACAAAGGGTGTCGACACCTCAACGGGTATTATCTCCTCAGCACTGTTTTTGCTTGTACTCTCTTCGGCGTTATTCCCGCTGATGAATCTTCCTTTTATCTCATCTATCTGCGTGCATCCGTTGAGAAAAAGGGAGGTGATGCATACGATCATCCCCGCCGTTTTCAAAAACCCACTATGACGTCTTCTCACAATGATGTCCTCTCGCGCTGTATACTTCTTGTTAGTTGGACTGTTACTGATCACAGGGAAACACTTCCCCGTTTACATAAACAACATATGGATTATATCAGAGATATGGCATTTGTCAATTAACGAGACTGTCGGCACATAAAAGCATTCCGGCAAAAAAGATGACCGCCCTGTCCTGATCCTGCTCTATCTTATACGGCATCAGACGAAGCCAGTTTATGATCTCATGTGAATAAATGCTTTTCACCTCATCCTCTGTATATCTCTCCCTTATATGAGCATCAAAAGCCTTGTGCAGTTCCCTGTATGCATCTGACATACCGGATATGAAGGAGATCTCGTTTCCCGAAACCCTGCACCTTTCGGTACGCATGAGGAATTCATAGCCTCCGTGTATGGACTGCAGTATCTTAGCTATATCGATAAACTTGGAATCCAGGATATTGCCTGTATTGGGATCGATCAGATAATATCCCTTTTCGCTGACGTAGGGAGGCACTGTTATGATGTTCTCCACCGTCACATCCCCGTGTATCCTCGATATCTTATCATCTGCAAATATCCGAAGCAGCCTGTCCTTATCCATTAACTTAAGGAGATGCTTCATACCGGCCACCCTCCTGCCGTTGATCACAAGCTCGTCATATCTTGCCAGTTCATTGATCTCATGACAGGCCCAAAGCTTCTCTATATTGGCTGCAACCTTTTCGTCTATGTATCTTTCGATCACTGCCCTTTCCGGCTTTCTTGTATCGAGAACGTAGAGATTCTCCTCAAGATCCGACAATACTCTCTTAAGTATCTCCAGGGACTGCTCCACGGGATTGGTATGGATGTATTCGAAAAAGCCCGTAGCACCCGTCACTGACGGCATGTCATAAAGGCTCATGTTGTCTTCCCTGCGCATGAATATGATCTCCGGCAGAGGCAGCACTTCCCTGTTTGCTCTGATCCAGTCCATCTGATCCTTCAGCTTTTCAGCTCCCGCTCCTATGACATATTTGCGAAATACCGTCTGGCCGTTCCTGATAGCAAGAAGTGTTGTCGCATCAGAGCCTGCAGAATGATCGCTTATTATCTGTATGTCGCTGTTAGCCTCCAGATATCCTCTGACATAAGCGCTTCTGTCCCCTTCGAAATAGTTTTCGAGAAAAGCTCTCCTGTCCGACTCGTGAAGCTGAGGCAGCAGCATCAATGTCTGCTCCGGCTTATCCTTCAGGCTCTCTCTGCTTCCCGCAACGCCGTATACCATAAGGATCAGAGATGAGAGCACATGATACATGGTGATCCATAATGTACCCTTTGCTATGGTTCCGGTATCCATGGAGGAGCTTGAGAACAGCAGGGAGAATATACTCATGAGCGAGGTCTCTACTCCGTTCATGGTAAGGGTCAGAGACAAAAGATAATAGGATGCTATGTAGAGTCCCCACATAAGCATGGTCATGAAGGCGAGCCTGCTCTTCTTTATCTTGACTGCTATATCCCTGAAGGCCGTGATTATGGACCAGAAGAAGAACATGAGCTTCAGCTCTATCCTCTCGTTGAATATGCCGGTAAAAAGACGGATGCCCTTCTTCACTCCCCTCTTCATAAGAGTCACACAGGCAATGGCCAGGATCGCCGCCGCGGAAAGTATGATATAGAATATGGCAGATTCCCTGACATCCGTATTGGATGCGGGATTCGACAGATACAGGATGAGATATATCATCCCTACTACTATGATATCAAGTATCCTGTCCACTACAACCGTGGCGAAAGCAAAAGAAAAGCCGTTCTTCATCTTCCGCCCAAGGATGAAGGATCGCAAAAGATCGCCCAGTCTGAAGGGCAGTATGAGGTTAACGAGATAAGAAGCTGCAAGTCCCTTGGCAAACTCGGGAAGCTCAACCTCCTCGTATATGTCAGAGAACTGCTTCTGCCTCATTGATTTCACAACATGTCCCGCTACTATGAGTCCTATGGACAGGATAAACAATGCGTAGATCATTCAGTCCGATACCTCAGAAAAATCATCATCCTCTATCCTATCATTTATCTCACGCAATTCAAACTCCTCTTCGCTCCGGTCAAGAGTCCTCAGCATATTGAGAAGCTTTGATGCATATTCCCGGCCCTCCATCACATCGGCATGCTCTATGGTGATGCTTACGGGATACATCTCGCCAAGCATATCATGCAGGGCATCAAGATTGGATCCGTAATAGTCCGCAAGTCCTAAAACCTCTTTAATATATGCATGTGCCTGCTCCCTGCCTTGCATCTTTCTTCCGTCAAGGGTAAATGACCTTATATTATCCCTCATTTTGCAACCACCTCGTCCTCACCGTTTACCGTGTATTCGGTAAAGGTATCATAATGATCCTCAGTATAAAAATACAGTCCGTCGTCGGAATAAACAAGCCTTTTCGGTCCCCGGCTTCCCTTGCCGTCCGTGTCGATATCGCATTCGAAATACTTCCGGCCCTTCTTATCCGGCAGAGTTCCTTCATAATTACTGAACCTGTCTCCGCCGATGGCTGCACCTTCTATATACTTCTGTACACTGCCGCCCTCCCAGCCTAAGGCTCTGGCGGCTTTCTTCGTCACATAATTGTCCGGGAGCTCACCGTAGGTCTCAAGGTAGAGGATCACATGATCGAGGTCATAATAAAACTCCCCTTCCCTTACATAGTCTGAGGTATCGAACCCGATTTCGTCTGCGGCGTCGGTCTTGACCTCTTCTCCGGCGTCGGTCTTGACTTCGTCTGCAGCATCGATCCCGGCTTCGTCTGCGGCGTCGGCCTTGACTTCGTCTGCAGCATCGATCCCGACTTCGTCTGCGGCGTC